>SLDG01000150.1 GCA_007125355.1 Balneolales bacterium
CTGCTCAGTCTGCCATTACCATCCTGAAAAGGATGAATGGTGACAAACTCATAGCAAAACAACGCACATTTTACCAAAGGATGGATCTGGCCTTCCTGACCATACCAATCCACCAGGCTCTGCATTGCATCACGGGTTGCCAATCCGGGTTCGGGCGTCTGAAATATGATTTGTCGACTACCTTCGGGCAATCGGGCTTCCACAGCATTACTCTGTTGTTTATAATCGCTACGATGCCAGTCGTCTTTATCGCTATGTTGAAGTAACATCTGATGGAGTTGCTTCAAATTATTCTGCGTGATATCAATTTCAGATGCATTCCCGGATATGAAATCGAGTACATTGAAATAACCAACCACTTCCTGCGTATCACGGTCCCGAAGTTTCGTTATGTCGATATTTTTAAGGATTCGTTCAACCTGTTCATTATTAAGCTGAGAGCCTTCAATGCGTGTAGATGCGCCTACACTACGGACTGTGGCAATAGATTTTAACTGTTTAAGACTTTGCCCTTCACGTTTTTCTATTGTTGACCAAGATGCGTCAAACCGATCAATTTGGCTGATCAGCCCAATGAGTTTCCAATCGAGTAAAAGTGAAAAGGTGTGGACGGATGTATGCATATCTTCAATCTGGGTGATACGATATGATACGAAATTATACGATATTGATACAATAGAATTTGACTATCCCTGAATTAACCTTCAACTTTCAACAGCGGAGCGCTTCAACCTTTTATTCACCCAAATTTTAGTGAATTACAGATAAATGTACACTCATAGTGTTTTTTTATCCGGGTTCATTCTTCCGAAAATTACATGCACATAAGGCGCTCGCTTTTAATGTGCCGAATTTACATCACAAACCCTACTCCCCGCGCTCGAAAACCAGCTCCATGCCGGCTTGATGCAGGGTTGCTTTTGTGATGCGGCCATCTTCATTTCGGCTGAAATGCAGTTCGGCGGGCACGACCTTGTAGAAAAAGATATTCTGTGCTGATGGATAAATCTCAACGGCGGGTTGGCCGGTTAATCTTGCCGAAAGTTGTTTGCCACTGCGGGTTATTGTCAGTTGAAAACCGCTGCCGCTGTAAACACCGGTATATGCCTCAAGCTCTTCTTCGGATTTTTGCATGACCTCAGGTTCGCTTGCGTCATCATCGCGGATGAAGGGGAATGATTGTCCCATTTGAGTAAGCGTCATGGCGGTTGCTATATCTCCTTCAATGGTAAACGTGACCGTAGCACCGACAGATTCGTTTACAAATTCTGTTTCAGAAAGGGGCATCATTGGCAAAGCAATCTGACCTGTCATTTGCCCAAATAACTGTCCGTTTTCGTGGTAAACTTCGAACCGGGGCAGGACTTCTGAGGTGTACAAACCCGCAAGTTTATCAAGGTGGGCTTCGTCTATGCTTATAAATTCTTTTAGCGGGTTTAACTCAAACTCCGAATTGATCAAATGTAAACCAATGTCCTGAACATCTGAACCTGAATTTGCCAAAACCACCGCGCCCCGGCCGGTTACAGAACTGAATCCTGCAAATGTCCGGAACCCGCCGGTGCCTCCGCCATGATACACCAATGTGTCATTTTCAACAACGCGAACAAACCATCCGTGACCCATATATACGTTTTCACTCAACGGCATCAAATCGCTAAATCCTCTTGAAAAATAGTTGCGATAAGGATGCCCGATATGTCCGGCCATCATTTTTAGGTATTTGCTCAAATCAGAGGCGGTGCTCCTTAATTCGCCAAGACCCTTTACCCCATCGAAATTCCATGGCTGAACAGGCTGCCCTGCCATTGTCGGTTGCGCAAATCGTGAGGAGTCAGCAAGGATTCTGCTTGTTGAGTTCATTTCAAGCGGCCCGGTGATGAACCTTTTGTAGAGTTCATCCATTTCAGAATCTGACAACAATTCTGCAATCTGACCTGCAAGCATATACGCCAGATTAGAGTACTCAAATTCACTGCCTGGCTTTCTGGTCAAGCTTAACTCATCCAAATAAGCATACATCAATTCATTGGTGTAGAAGAAGTAAGGATCACCAGGATCTTCAAAATCCATATTTCCGGGTAATCGCGGCAGTGCGCTGTGGTGATTAAGCAGATGGCCAACTGTAATCTCAATATCCTCATACGCATGAATTTGTACATGACCTTTTATCAGCTCATTGACAGGAGTTTCTATACTTAATCCATTCTGAGCAAGCAAAACCTGCAAAATAGAAGCCGTGAAAGTCTTTGTGATGGAGCCAATTTCGTAAATGGTATGCTCATCCGGTTGTTGTGTTTTATCCAGACTTGTATATCCCGAACTGAAAAAAGAAGCATCTCCGGATTCATCAATCACCGCGATACTAATGCCGGGTGTGCTGTCGGCTTGGATGCGGTCGGCAAGATATTGGTTCAGCGAATCAGAAGAATTATTCTGAGACAGCACCAAACCGGGGAGGAGCAAAAACAACGTAAATATACACTTCATGGCAGTTTATTTTGGGTTAATGTGAAATGCATGATTTTGGACTAAATCAATGATCTGTCCAAATATCCGAAAATGAGTTGCATAGAATTACGTCTTATTTTGGGATTTGTTACCTGCCCTGAAAAATATTTTTCAGCATCACCCTAAAAAAGCCCGTAATAACCCACAAAACAACAAGAGCAGATTGAAGCTCTTAATTAACGGCAAGCTTAACTCCAATATTGACAGGGTATGTTCTGATTAAATCGCCTCCCGGATATCCTTGCATGATGCCTGCATGCAGAAAAACAGCTGTTCTGTTGTTGAGGTAGTAATCAAATCCCCCCAATAATTGAAAACCAAAAGAATAATCTACCAGGTCTTCACCAAAAAGTGCAAAAGATTCGTCATTTCCGTCAACTATAAAGAGATCATCTTCTCTTGTAACAAACAATCCTCCACCGGCTTTTAAGAAAGGCCTGAAAGCACCCTCATCTGTATAGTGTACCACTCCATTCAAAAAGGCTGTATAAATTTGGATAGCGCCACTTTCGATTGCAAATAAACCGGGTTC
>SLDG01000285.1 GCA_007125355.1 Balneolales bacterium
GCCGGCGATATTGGCAGCTCTATACCAAAACCACTATCGAATGAAGCCCCTATAGCTCTGATTGCCATATCAAAAACAATATCTACAACCTCGTTCTGGAGATTTGTAATCATGTTTACATTATAAGCAATGACCAAATCGTTCATATCGTAATCTCCAAAAGAAGGCCATAAATCTTCGAACATTAAGGTTCCATATTCCCCCTGTGCCGGGAAAAAGTTATTGTAAATTCTGAATGGGTCGCCCGGGAACTCATCATCTACCGGAAGCATTCCAACTTCGGGCGTACAGGGTGTTGGCGGAATATAAGCCTGACAAACCGAACCTAATACAGAAGCCCCTATTGTAGCACCACCCATAACATTCATGTCGTTTAGATCACAAACGTCAACACGATTAGATATTTCAGATGTAGAAGCTACTGTGCTGCCCATAGAGTTAGCAGCATCAATTCGTGCAAAATTACCAAGCATTGGCCCGCTGATTGTTCCCGCTGAATTTAAGATATCTGATGAGATATACGAAAAATTACCCAAATTGAGTGTGTTTGAAGATTCAAGTGATAATTCACCTGCCACAATTATAGAACCGTTATTATTAATAGTTCCGGTGTTATTGCCGACAGTGAACATATCACCATCAACATTAAGTGTACACAGATTATCTAATAAATAGCCGGCATTTAGCAACTCATAGTCACCACCAACATTCAGTGTCCCCTCGTTGGTAACTAAACCCCTGTGGCGGAATCGATTCCCAACACTAAAAACACCGAAATTGTTTAACTCTGAATTTTGGCGTACTGCTGCATTATTACCGAACATTACCGTGCTATGGTTATTAAATACCATATCCAATCCGTTGAAGCTACCGGTAAAGTTCATATCACCATAATTCGTTACTTCAATGGGACCGTCTATATTAAAATCATTACCATTAACTTGACCCGTATCTGTTACATAGAAAACTATTGAAGGCGGATTATTTATGGAAGAAATATCTCCGGCATCTAATGTTCCACACACTCGTAACTCACCACCATTACCATCAAATACAATATTACCGGTAAATGTATCACCATCTTGAATACATACAGTACCGCCAAAACTAATAACCTGAGTTCCGGCACCGGAAAGATTAACATTACAATCTATCAAATTACAGGTAAGTGATGATGAAAGTGAAGCTGTGGCTGTGCCTGCCTCCATTCTGTCAAGTGTTAAAGAAGTGCTTGTTCCCGAGACAGTAACTTCATGCGATTGCAGGAACCCATTGGTATCCATTGCTTCGACCCAAACTGAACTCATGTGGGTGGGCAGCGTTAGTAACGTAGCATAACTGTCGCCACCTTTTACATTAACTTGCTGCAACCTTGTTCCACCATTAGTTGGGTTGGCGTCATATATCCGCACTACAACACGGTCGGCATTTACCCTTACAGCATTAATGTTAAAGTTAACCCCACGAGTGGTTTCAAAATTAAAATTATCGGGGATGTTAAGTTGCAATGCGTCCTCATCACCTTTAGAACTATTCGGCGAACTACAGGCCATAAATGCCGAGAGGCTTACCACTAACACACAACTTATATACCAGTTGATCTTCTTCATTGCTACGTTTTTTAAATTAGAGTTAAAATCAACAGAATTAGACTAATTCTACTGCTCCCAAGATATTCACCTATTATTAAGCACCCTGTTTTTTTCGATAAATTGCTTTTTTGTTTCGATGAATTTCTTAAAAACAACTTGACTTAGGTATTTATTAATTTTATTCGGCCATTTGTTAATTAAATTTTAATAAAAGGAGTAATGAGCTCTTATTAATTTAAATCTTCTAATATTTGTCGATAAATTTATGATGTTTATCGATGCTTTTGTCGATGAATTTCGATAAACAGGTAAACTTCATAAGTATAAACCAAACTATTGATTTTTAGTAAATTATAAATATTTTTGACTTAAAAATGTCTACAAGCTTAGGTTGTCAGGCAAATTCATCGACAGCTTATCGATAAATTCATCGATAGATTTTTTGCATTCACCTATAAAAAAAATTACAGAATGTAGACTTGAGATGGTCGGGGCAAACAAGACGAAAGCTACCAATAAACGGTTATTTATTGTAGATTTTTTGCCATAAAATGCTGAATGGTTTAAATCCCGCCAGATTTACAGTTGAAGGTGGATCGATTTCTTTTCTGGTTTTCAACCACGCAGAAAATTTTCTGTAAAAATGACTGTATGCTTTAAATACAGCATTAGAATGGTTGACTTTCCCCCCAAGTAAAAATGATAGTGCTGCCAAAAAATCAAGAAAAAAACGAAGTATTAATACTCCCGGTAATGAGCCCTGCGGGTAGTTTTTCGTGAGCATCGCAAGATTGTTCCGGAAATTAAAATATGTTTTTTTGGAATCACTTTTAAATAACGAGCCACCACCCAAGTGCCAAACGACCGCATCAGGACAGTATCTTATATCATAACCTTTGTTTTGTAATCGCCAGCAGAGGTCTATTTCTTCCATGTGGAATTCAAAGTGCTCATCGAACCCTCCTGAGTTTTTAAAAACATCTTTTTTTATACAAAAAGCGGCACCGGATGCCCAGAAAATTTTTGAAGAATATTCATCATATTGACCTGAGTCTTTTTCGAGCCTATCAAAAATACGCCCTCTGCACCATGGATATCCGAGGCGGTCAAGCATCCCCCCCGCTGCACCGGCATATTCGAAGTATTCTGGCTGCTTATAGGACAGCAATTTGGGCTGAACAACCGCAGTTCCGGAAAATCGTTCAAAAGTATCATTTACGTGCCTAAGCCAATCGGGGTGCACTTTTACATCGTTGTTTAAAAATACAATGATATCTCCGGCAACACATTCAGCGGCTTTGTTATTTCCTTTGCAATAGCCATAATTTTCGTCAAATCTGACAATTTTTATAGCGGGATAATGTTCGTTGACCCAACCTACAGATTCATCCTCAGAATTATTATCTGCCAATATAATTTCATATTCGGGATAATTCGACGC
>SLDG01000286.1 GCA_007125355.1 Balneolales bacterium
AACCGTTCAAGATCAACTTCTATGACAGGCTTTGTTTGATGTTTGAACCATTCCTTAGTCCATCCATCTCTGTTTTTAAAACACCGGCGCACTCCATTTGTCTGAAATTCTGTCCATTCAATGCCCCTTACCTTAAATTCTTTCTTCAAAACGATATCCCGTATAAACGTAATATCGGTACCGGTCTCCATGTGGCTCCAGACGTTTGCGATTTTGAATTTACTACTCAGGTAATCAAATACATCCACGGCATTCCCATAAAATGAATGAAGATTGACATTTTTTGGAAGCTGTTCGTTTATGTCTTCTATACTTTCCCGTATAAAACTCCAATGACGATAATCAAAATCAGGAGATTGTTCGATTTCGGGCTCATAGCAGTACATCAACAAAATCGGAAGGCCGGAATCAATTGCGGCTTTTAAGGGAGCGTGGTCAGCCAAACGCAAATCTCGTTTGAACCATACAATTCCAATTCGTTTTTGATTATCCATTCTGGAGATTAGGGATTTCTTGGAACGGATTTTGTTTTGTTTATTCAGAGTTACCATAAGTAACCCTTTGGATAATCAAAACAGATGCTGCATTACTATCAGTTCCATAAAAGTCGCAATAATACAGTCTGGATAAAGTAACTGATAAAACCAGAATTACCCCATAGATTTTATTTGCTCAATCGCCTTTTTAGCTGCTATTTCATTTGGAGTGGGCTTAAATTTGAAGTAAGAATTGAATTTTGTGCTGTCGAAATAATAATCTTTGTCGAATTGATAATTCATTTCAGCTAATTCCTTCATTATCGGTATGAAAAGTCCCAAACCTTTAACCATCCAATTAGGCAGAACCGTGTAATCATTTCTTTCGCCCATCTCAGATGCAAATAGGTTTATCCATTCTTCACCGGATATTCGTTGTGGATCTGTTGGCAGGTTCCAGATCTGTCCATAAGCATCAGGCGTATTGCCAAGCATGGCAGTTCCTTTGGCTAAATCGGGCACGAATCCCATTGTATGGACAGCCTTCGCATTGCACATCCATTGGGCTTTTTTTGATTTCTCGAGATTATTGTAAACCATATTTATATCTCAAATAAGTAGTTTGAGTTGTTAGACGTACAAGGGTCGCAATAAGTTACAGTATGGAATAACTTTGTATAGCTGAATTGATTTCCTGAAGAGATACTCAAAAGTTAAGCCCGTATCACAAACACAAAAAAACCTGCGCCATATTAACTACAACGCAGGTTTTTGGAGCGGAGAGAGAGGGATTCGAACCCTCGGAACCCGGGAAGGGTTCAACACCTTAGCAGGGTGCCGCTTTCGACCACTCAGCCATCTCTCCTAAGTGATTTTTTCGAAGAATCAAAGATACTCTTTTTTTTATCTTAATTCAATCTTTTTGATTACTGTTTTCATCAAGTACATAAATTTGTGCAAGGTTTTTTCCTTCTTGCGCATAATCTAAGCCATAGCCAAGCACAAATTTGGTGGGGATATCAAATCCCACATAATCAACATCCACGTGATATTTAATGGCGTCTTTCTTACACAAAAGTGAAACAATACTCACAGATGCCGGATTTTTTTGCTTAACAATATTCAAAATGTAGTTGATAGACAAGCCCGTATCCACAATATCCTCCACCAAAATGATATGCCGTCCTGTAATATCAGCATCAATATCCTTGCGTTGCTTGACTTGTCCCGATGATACTTTTTCATCTCCGTAACTGCTCAATTTATAGAAGTCAACTTCGCATGGGATGGAAACATGCCGCATAAGGTCGGCAAGAAAAATAAAAGCACCATTGAGTATACCAATAAAAATGGGCTTTTTGTCTTCAAAATCACGGTCAAGTTCTTTACCAAGCTCAGCAATTCTGCTTTGAATCTGATTCTGATCAAGCATTACTTTAAACACTTCGTTGTTGCAAAGAACTGTTTCCGGCGTATAAAAACTCATGTAATCGTATTCCAGGTTATCATTAATGTTTTACTTGTGCTGTTATCGCATCTGCTACTTTGGGAAATCACCCCTTTTTTATAATCACCAAATATAACGGCACAAATTTTACCATCAAAAGTTTCTATCACTAAACTGTTCTTTTTCAAGACGGATGAAACTTTGTTATCTGTGAGGATATCAGAAACCAATTTACTCCCCTTCATTCCTAATGGCTGCATTCTATCGCCATCCTGCCATTGTCTTATTTTAACCGGGAATTTGAAACTTGATATATCTATCTCTAATACATCCTTTTGGGGGGGGGCAAGCCATTCTCCTGTTTCAACTTTCAGTGCTGCTTTTTTCAGCTCAACTGTAAGTGGGAGATCAGATTTGTTTAGTGTGATTTCCTCAAATACTTTATTATCCCGAGCCCTAATCAGCATAAAATCACGGTCTCTTATGAGCTCAAATTCTGTATTAAGAGAGAGCGTTTTACCGGATTGTAACTCGTAAATTTTATTGATATTGGCCAAAAAATCCCTCGAAACTGACAAATCGACAACTTCCCTTACAAAATAAGAAAGAACATCTTTGTGAATGTGTTCGGGAAGTTCACTAAGGAAGTTCAGATTCAATCCTTTTTCGTTGATAAACGGCTCAGCTGCCTCTTTTATCGATTGATGAAAAAAGTGAGCTAAGTCCGGAATTTCAGATATTTGTTCCCTCCAATCAGGGAAATCACGATCCATCAGGGGTATCACTTGATGCCTGATTAAATTACGGTCATAGGAAATATCATAATTCGATTCATCTTCTCTGAAAGGGATGTTATTTTCCCGGACAAATGCTTCTATACTTGATTTACTAACATTCAGCAGCGGCCTTATTATATTTTCATTCTGCTCTTGTATACCGACAAGCTCACCAAGTGTGCTTTTTCTAATTAACCGGAACAGTAATGTTTCAAATTGGTCGTCTTGGTGGTGCGCCGTAGCAATCCACTTGGAGTTTGTCGTTTTTCTGACTTCCTCGAACCATTCATATCGAATTTGTCTTGCTGCATTCTGAAAATTCC
>SLDG01000204.1 GCA_007125355.1 Balneolales bacterium
GTTAATGCAAAACCTGCCTGACCGACGGCAGTCAGGCAGGTTTTAAATTCTACATTTTGAATCACTTCACCAGCATCATCTTCTTCGTTTGCACAAAGCTTCCCGCCTGGAGGCGATAGATGTACATACCGCTGGCAAGATTTGTTGCATCGAACGAAAAGGTATGTGTTCCGGCATTCTGAATGCCATTAAAGAGGGTGGCTACTCGTTGGCCAACTATATTGTAGACCTCTAACCTGACCTCGGCAGCTTCCGGCAAGGCAAATGTTATTTGGGTAGTTGGGTTAAAGGGGTTTGGGTAGTTTTGAAAAAGCTCTGCTATTGCAGGAATTCCAATCCAACTTTCATTATCATCAGGAACAGATACCGCACTATCCTGAGAGAGCTTATCTATAATAAAATCAAGAAACTCAAAAAAGCCCTCATCATAAACAAATCTGGATAAATCCATTGCGGAAACAGTCGCATTATTTGACCCATAATGCCAAATTATAGGAAACACACCGTGCTCTGTATGTGGGCCAAAAAGCGGTCTTAAGAAATAAAGCTGTTCGTAGATAGTTTCAGCTTGCTCGCTTACATTCACCGGCACGGAAGTAAGTACATTTGTCCGATACTCAAGTTCAGGTAATTGTACATCCTCTAATACAGGAACCGGAGGTGTATCAGTATTTATGATAAAGTTTAAGTATCCCGTTGGCAGGGTTTCTACTGAGTCGATACCCAAAAAATTAAATAAAGCATCTGAATCTTGCGAAAGAATATTATTAAACATTGCAAAAAGACTTCCTCCTCTTTCTTTAAATTTTGACAGGTATTCGGAAATGTGTCTTATACTACTTTCCTGAGTTCTTGAAAGCCAAATAATTGAATGCCAACGTGATAGAAGTTGAGAAAAGATTAAAGGTGATTGTGGTTTGTTTGTAGACTCTACAACATTCCCCCCAGTTACTGTACCATCACTCAAATCCCAAAGGTCAAAACCTTCATTTTCAAAGTAGCCAATAAGTTCATTTATTGATTCAGAAGTATTGTAGTAGTCGTTAATCACAAGAATATCACTATTCCTGCTTTTGTTTTCCCATTCGTATTCCAGAACATTTATAACATTGCCATCATCTGCAAATAATGTAAATTGAATTTCATTTTGACCAACTTGCAACCCATCATCAAATTCAGCATACGGAGACTCAAGATTATCTAAAAGTAGAGTAGCACCTCCATTGTTGTTTTGTTTGATTAAAAAAACAGAAGATAGAGTCGGATCAATTGTTATTGAGTTATTGTTATCATTCAACTGTATTTGAAGCTCAGTTGCCAGATTAGTATTGGGGCCAAAAATGGCTAAATCAAATCCATTCAGATCGTAGCTTGTTGGTGATGGGGATGTATTAAATTCCATCCGTATCATTTCATAGCCATCAACTTCCGGCACATTAAAATTATCACTCCAATCATTAATGTCATCACCGGAAACTACTTTATACATTCTCTCGATAACTTCAATTAAATTGACTCTCGTTTCTTCATTATCAATAGGTTTATCAGTCACTCCCTGAAACTCTTGATGCTTAAGCGCGGCCCCCAATCCGACATAAATTGTTACAGTCTCTCCGGGTTCCACTTCTTCAAAAGGGCCAATAGTTAGAAGTGACAAAATGTTGCCTTCACTAACTGTGCCGGCTTCTGCAAGAAACTCTCTGTAATCATCTATTGGAAATGGCTCTGTCATACGTATATACCTATCAGTGTCATTGTTAGGTCTTGAAAATGGTTCAGAACCTGCACCAAATAACCAGAAAGATGGGTGAATATCAGGAACAGGCATCCCAGAATCTGTTAAATGCTCTTCATTTACAGGATGATAAAAGAAATCTCTGTAATTGCTACCCAAAATAGAAACTACACCATAGGTGTTCAAGGATGGATTATCTTGCGACCCGGAGTCAAAATTATAAATACTGAAGTAATCGTCTAAGTATCCGGCACTATTCTTATTAAAAAATGCCGAACCCACTTCATTTGAACTGAGCACATTTCTGTTATTGAAGCTTGTATACATACTTAAATGTACATCTTGCCATGTTTCAGAACCTGCATTTGTAATTTCATATTTTAAAACAGAGAAAGAATTATAATCCACATGATACCACGAATGAGCTGTCATTTCAATGTCAGCATTTAGTGGGTTTATGTGACCCGGAATTGGAATCCCATTTACTGCTGTAAAGCGATCAGTAAACTGAGTTATGATATCATAATCAGAAACAGCACCATTATCTCTGCCCTCAATAAACTCAAATGATTGGCCATCATTACTAAACTCAAAACCAGATAAGCCCACATTATAACCCGAAGGAGATGTTACAGCGCTTGTAGATACGCTGGTAACTCCATTAACAGTACCTGCCAACCATATACCGGCTTCGAACAGATGATTTTGCCCTGAGTTCCTTAGATAAACCATACTTGGATTTTGGAGCGTATTTCGGTAGTTAGAATTACCCAGAACACCCACATTAGTAAGACTTAAAGAAAGTTCACCTGCTACTGTGTTAGCTCGTTCAAATAAAAAATTATTTGTACTCTCTTGAGCTAAGATGGTTGCAGGAAATATTAAAACAAACACTAATAAAATTGAGATATTCTTCATAGTACATTGACGGTCTAATTAATCACAATTATCACTTTCAGCCATACCCTACTCATGACCGATAAGTCAATAAATGGCATATACTCTAATAATAAAATAAACAAAAGTTTTTGTTTTCCAGTGTTCAATTACTGATCAAAATACCCGTTTTAAAGATGCAAGAAGGGCCAGTTAACGCGAATTAGAGCATGAATTCTCTTCACCAGCATCTAACCTAAACCACATAAAAAAACCCCGAACCGTAAGTTAATACAATTCAGGGTTTTAATAGCTGTGGGACCGGGCGGAATCGAACCGCCGACACACGGATTTTCAGTCCGTTGCTCTACCGACTGAGCTACAGTCCCGTTTCAGCAAGACTTTAAATA
>SLDG01000292.1 GCA_007125355.1 Balneolales bacterium
CAAACGCAAGGATTTTAATCAATAATGGGAAACAAAATCGGAACCAACGGTCGTAAGGCACACCGGCCATACCGAGCATCCCCATAAGGACAGCATTTGTTGGTACAATCATATTAGCGAAACCATCCCCAAAGAGAAATGCTTGTACCGCGATTTGGCGTGAAATTCCAAGAATATCACTCAGTGGCGCCATCAACGGCATGGTTACAAATGCCTGACCGCTGCCTGAGGGGACAAACAAATTCAGAACTGTTTGCATGAACATCATACCCACGGCGGCCAGTTCAGCACCGACCATCCCAAGTGGAACAGATAAAGCGTGTACAATGGTGTGAAGAATTTGGCCATCCTCCATAATCAGGGCAATGCCACGGGCTATACCAACCAAAAGGGCGGTTTCGGTGAGTTCTCTTGCGCCAATAACGAACTCTTTAGACATCGCACTGGGCCCCATTTTCGCGATAATGGCAGTAACAATCCCCAAAATCAGAAAAGCTGCGCCAAGTTCAGTTAAGTACCATCCGTGGTAGCGTATGCCGTACACCGCAACTCCGAGTCCGATTATAAAAGCGGAGGCAATAAGTATATGAGAAATGGTTAGCGGGGGATATTCTTTTGGAGGCGCTGCGGCGTCAGGTGCGTCAATCCCGGCCATGAGGCTTTTTGTTGAATCAAGTTGGACTTTTTTGGCGTAACTCCATACGTGATGAGCCCCGATAAGAACAAATGGAACCATAATTGCCAGCCGAACCTCCATTCCGGAATATGTAGGCAGTCCGGCAATCCCCTGAGCCACGACCACTGTATATTGGTTAAAAGCGGCCGCGCCGTAACCGATTCCATATCCGGCAACCACAATACCGATGGCGGTCATGGTATCCATATTCATACTCCGGCAAAGCGCCGCCAAAATTAAGATAAAGGGGATGTATTCGGCAGAAGCTCCCACAGCACTCGAGGCAAGAGCAAACACAAAAATAACGATGGAAATAAGAACGGCAGGTTTATCGCCAAGGCTTTCGAGCAGTTTTCCCAAGAGCGCGTCGATAGTACCAGTTTTGCGGATAACGGCCATCACGCCACCGATGATAAAAAGGAAAAAGATAATATCCTGTGCTGCCGCAAAAGAGCGTGGAATAGCCGTAAACAATGTAATTGGCCCCAGAAAAACCCCATCTTCTACCACTTCAAATGTTCCGGGCACTACCGCTTCTCTGCCATTTATCAATTCGGTCTCAAAAGCCCCTTGTGGAATGATCCAGGTGGCGATTAAAGCCGCTACCATCAAAAAAAACAGCAGCGTAAGCGTGTGTGGCATTTTAAATTTCATAAAAACCCGGCTAAGAAATTGTTCAGTTAATCAGAAAGCGTGCAAAATAGTAAGGTGAACCTAAGCATGCAAGAGGAGGCTATGGTTGAGGTTGAGGTGGCGCTGCACTGAGCGGAGCGATAGCGGAGACGAAGTGTTGAGGAGTTTAGAGGTTTAGGGTGGTAAAAAGTTTAATACAGCTTAATTATACATTTTGAATTTTGAATTTTACATTCAAACACCCCAATTCTGAATTCTTTCATTCTGCATTCTGAATTACCCCATTCCCCTTTGTCCACCATCGGGTAGTTTGGTAACTTATGGCAATGGAAAACAATCAAGCAATAACACAGCAAGAGCCCATAGCCGCGATAGCAACTCCGGCAGGAGAGGGCGGGATAGCGGTCATCCGCGTTTCCGGCAGGGACTCAATTTCTCTTGTCAACCGCATATTCTCGGGGCCTGAACTCACAAAAAAACTGGGCTATACAGTACATTATGGCATCATATCTGACCGGGAAAAACGGGTTGATGACGTGCTCGTTACACTTTTCCGTACACCGAAATCGTATACCGGCGAGGATACAGTCGAGATTTCTTGTCATGGCGGCGTTTTAAACACACAGCTCGTTTTAGAAGCGGTACTTAGAGCCGGAGCAAGAGCAGCAGAACCTGGTGAGTTTACCCAGCGCGCGTTTTTGAATGGGAAATTGGATTTATCTCAAGCCGAGGCGGTAGCGGATTTGATTCACGCCCGAAGCCGGAAAGCAGCCGAATCATCGCGACAGCAACTTGAGGGCAGGCTCGGAGCACACATCAAAGATTTTCGTCAACAAATAATTGACGCAACCGCACTCGTTGAACTCGAACTGGATTTTATAGAAGAAGATGTGGAATTCGCCAGCCGTGATCAGCTTCGCAAGCTTTTAGTGGAACTCGATACAGAAATCAATCATCTGCTTGAAACGTATGAAACCGGCCGGCTGGTAAAAAATGGGGTCAGGACAGTTTTTGCCGGAGCGCCCAATGCGGGAAAATCAACACTGCTCAACACACTTATGGGCAAAGAGCGCGCGATAGTGTCGGATATCGCCGGAACAACCAGGGATGTCATCGATGCTGACTGGAGTTATGATGGCCTGTTGTTCACTCTTACGGATACCGCCGGCCTGCGTATTACCGAGGATGTTATTGAAGCAGAGGGAGTACGCAGATCCCACAAAGCTGTGGAAGATGCCGATTTAGTCCTGTTTTTGATTGATTTAACGGATAAAAATCAGCAGCAAACCGATCATATCCAACAATTCAAAAATCAATTCCCTGACAAGCCTATTCTTATCGTTGGTACGAAATCAGATATCTCCCAAGAAATTCCTGCCGGACTTGATATGGCTATCTCGAATAAAACCGGTGAGAATATCGAAGCGTTAAAAAAACTGATGAAAAAAGCCGTACTTCAGGATAATGAAATTGACACATCCGGTTTATTGGTAACATCAAGCCGCCACCGCGACGCTCTTGAAAAAACAAAGAGCCACATAAGCGCGGCAATAACTGCTCTTGATGGCGGAGTAACTGGCGATTTTGTCTCCATCGACCTCCGCGCAGCCCTGTACCAACTCGGCCTCATAACCGGCGAAATCACCACTGAGGATCTGTTAGATTCGATATTCAGCCGCTTTTGCATCGGTAAATGA
>SLDG01000086.1 GCA_007125355.1 Balneolales bacterium
CGTTAGCGTACTTTTTTGTCCACTGATGTTAGTTGACATCCGGACATGGTAATTATTTCTGTCATCGCGGCCATCTGAGGTCGATATTTCAAGAACGGTTGATCCTAATCCCTCAAACGCGTTTTTAATAATGGGGCGAAATCGTACTGCTCCGTACATCTTCAAAAAAAGATCTAAGGAAGATATATTCACGTAATATGAGTCTTCTGCCGGTACTGTGGGTAAATCCATTCTTCCATTTACACCAAGAAAGCTGCTTATGGATTCTTCAATCGCGAAACTGTTGGGGGATATGAGGATATAATCGCCCAGCTGAGCCGAGAAAAACAACTCATTTTGTTCTTTGGGATGTAATTTGTGGATGCGAACTCCCCTGAAACGATAGCTGTTCTCGGTAAACGGCCTCTTGAATGCTATGCCAATATCCTCGGCAGTTCGGTTACTTGATTGCGTTATCCAGACAGGAGCCCAATCGTTTGCGGAAGCGGGATAAATTGCAAGTGCTTTAAGCAATAGCCTGAACCCCGTAACGTTCTCGATATGTACTATTGATTCAAGCGGAAATTCACTGCTCTGATTCAGAAACTCGATAAATGATTTTTCGGATACAGTAGTTAGTGTTGTATTGGCTTCCGGCACAATAACAGCTGTCACCGTTTCAGAAATTGCATTTGCCCACGGAGCATCCGGAACCCGGTTACATGAAATCAATACACTAATGGTCGCGATAGTAATAAAAAGAAAAGGCCGAATTTTTAAAGTCATAAACAATTGAATGATACTATTTTATTACCGATACTTACTGTCGACTGCTGAAAGTGGCAATTATGAACGTTGAATTTTTCATTCCCAAAGATAGAAATTAATATATTTATTAATGAGTTTTCTTACTCCATTATTACTTCTCGGTGCGCTGGCGGTCGCCATTCCCATAATTTTGCATCTGATTAACTTCAGAAAGCCAAATAAACAGCAATTTTCTACACTCGTTTTCTTTCAGCAGCTTCAAAGAAGTTCCATAAAATGGCTTAAGCTAAAAAAACGTATTCTGCTGGCAATTCGTATAGCGGCAATTTGCGGACTCGCATTCGCTCTTGCCAGGCCGTTTCTGGCGCCTGATTACACATTCTTCATCCCCGACCGTGGTTCTGTTTTATACGCGCTTCTAATCGAAAACAGTCCGGCAATGACTCAGGTGGATGAAAGAGGCCCATTGATGCAAACGGCCGTAGGTGTTGCGGAAAAATTGATTGAAAACTCCGGCGAAGATGACCGCTTTTTACTCTTCAATACGCACGGTGAGTTGTTTTACCCGGACGAACTGAGCAGAGACAGGGCCATGAGGGTGATTTCGTCAATTGAATCAGTCAATGCATCCAACAACTTTGAAACGAGGCTCAGAGACCTCATCAGCAGGACGGAGGGCACCGACAGAGATGCATCCGCGCTGTATGTAATAACAAGAGGTTCCATTCAGTATGAGGATTTTTTGAGAGATTTTGAAGCTGGTTCTTCCTTCAATCCATCGTTGCTACCGTTGACGGTAATTACTACAGGGGAGTCGCCATCCACCAACACAGCCATCACCAATATCAGTTCGCCCAATCAGATTGTGGCCGGTGGCAGGCCGGTTTCTATTTTGGTTGATGTCACGAATTTCGGCACCCAACCTGCCTTTAATCAATTCCTTTCTCTCGAAGTCGATGGTGAAATTCAGGGGCAGTACCAAATTGACCTAAATCCCGGCGAAGAGCAGACCTTCACGTTCGATATCGTCGCCCCGGAACGCGGTTATCTCAATGCACGGGCGGTGCTCGAAGGAAATTCTCATACTTTCGATAATTTTAGATATTTTTCCATCGAAATCCCCGAGCGGACAAGAATCGCGCTGGTAAGGGATTCCGGAAATTCGCGCTCATGGCTGCATCCTGTTTTTATGGCCGCATCACGCTCAACAGGACAGTTATCTGTAGACAATATAACATGGGATGATATCAGCCGGATTCAATCTGATGTGTTTGACGCGGTTATTTTGGATGGTGTTTCTTCTATACCAGAGTTTGCATGGCCTGAGTTGCAGAATTTCACCCAAAGCGGCGGCGGTTTGGTTTTAGTGCCGGGGGATGACAGTAATCCCGAGCGTATCAATCCTTTTTTGCAGCGCATGAATGCAGGCAGATTTACCGGATTCACCGGAGTGCCAGGCCGGTTCGAGGAAGTGGCGCGCGTTGACAGGATTGTGAGGGGGCATCCCGTTTTGGATGAAATTTTTGATGTGCAGGAAGATGAAGATGTACGCATCGACCTCCCAAGAATCTATCATTACTGGAATTATTCACCCGGAAGTTCATCCGCTGTACAGGTTATTCTAAGAACAAATCTGGATGACCCGCTGTTGATTGATCACAGAGTCGGGAACGGCAGATTTTTAATATCTGCCACAAGTCCGGACCCGGCCTGGTCAGGATTTGCCATCAACCCGATTTTCGCGCCCTTGTTTTACAGAGTTGGGATGTACGCCGCCGCGGGAGAATCGGGCAGTGTAAACGAATTTGTGCTGGGCAGGCCTTTTGAGTGGTCGCTTAACAGAGATTTCGACACCTACACGCTTTCACTCAACGACGTTGAATTGGTGCCGGAAATTCGTTCTGTGGGTGGCGGCCTACTCTTAAACGCCCCGACCGACGAATGGACGCCCGGTTTTGCCAAGCTTGCCAACCAAACAGATACGCTCTATATTGCAGTTAATCAACGAGCAGAAGAATCTGATTTTACTACACTTGAAACGCAGAGGCTGAAAGAGCTTTTTGAGGAACATTTTTCCATAAATGATGTATTTTCTCTCGGCGACAGAACCGCCGATGAGGCATCAGCAAGTATTGGAGCAGCAAGCACCGGACGAGAAATTTGGAACTGGTTTATTATTGTTGCAATTCTTTTATTAGCAGGAGAAAGTTTTGTTGCTAAAAAACTGAGAGGAGATACCACCGCATGATTGA
>SLDG01000082.1 GCA_007125355.1 Balneolales bacterium
TGAATCCTTTTGAGAGTTTAGGTGCGTTTGTCCATTTTATCTCGGCGCAGAGAACGGTTTGCTCGTTATTTGTGATTACAATATCGGCTTCTGCGCCTTCATGTGTACGGAAAAACCAGATATCAAAATCAGGTGGCAAAACAGCCCGCGTTTGCTGAACTACGAACCCCTCCCAGCACGCACCAACAGATGGATGTGTAATCAGGCTGTCGAAAGTCTGAATCCCCAAAAGAGAAAGAAAAATACCGCTGTCACATAAGTAGATTTTTGGACTCTTAACCAGCCGCTTTTTTATGTTCGCGTAATATGGCTCAATTTTGAAAAGCAAATACGCTTTTTCCATAAAGTCGATGTAACGGGCAGCGGTTGGCCGCGTGACCCCCATTGAGTTGGCCAGTGTTTGTGTGTTTAGCGTACCGGCCTGACTTTGAGCGAGCATAATAAGCAGCTTTCGTAAAATTCGAACATCGCCATCCAGGCCCAAAACCGGCAACTCTCTTTCCAGATAAGTCTGCACAAAACTCGTACGCCATCTCATGCTTGACTTTACTGATTTAGCAAACAAAGACCCCGGGAAACCACCCCGCATAAATAGGTCTTTCCAACCCGTCTTTTCGATAACTTCGGACAAGCAGAACGGATGTAGTATATTATAGGAAATTCTGCCTGCCAGTGACTCTGAGCTTTCTCTTAACAAAGCAGGAGAGGCCGACCCGAGGATAATGAATCTGCCATTTCTTCTGTTTTTGTCGATGATTGATCTTAATATCGGGAACAATTCAGGCTTACGGTGCATTTCATCAAGAATTACGCAGTCGTTTTCATGTGATTTAAAGAACAGCACAGGATTTTGTACTTTGGCAATGTCATCCGGATATTCCAGATCTATGTACACATAGTTTCCTTTCAGGCTTTGTCCTACTTGTTGAGCCAGCGTAGTTTTACCAACCTGCCGCGCTCCGGTTATAGCAACGGCAGGAAAATTCTCCATATCCTCAATTAGCTGATTTTGCGCGATTCGACTGATCATTTACCCTGAAAAATGAAAGTTATATTTACGAATTTCAGGGTAAAAATAAAAATTTACCCTGAAAAATGAAAATTGCATTTACGATTTTCGGGGTAAATTTGTTGTTTGTATTCTTTTATATTATTGATAATTAGTAAATTAAATAAAATATACAAAAACGGTAAGTGGATAATGTGTTGTTATTGAAAATAGAGTTTTTTCGTAAGGGCATCTCGTAAGGGCCTCGTAAGGGCAATTCATGAATTGCCCTTACGAGACACTTTATAGACGATGGGTTCGCAATTAACTTGATAATAACCCTTACGATATCCCTCCGAGTCGCTCCATTACACTTTTTTTGTACGTTTTCCCGATTGGAATCTTTAGTTCTTTAATGGAAATCATGTTTCCTTCGATAAAATCAATATCCGGCAGAGCTATAATCCATGATTTATGAATGCGCATAAAACGTTGTATGGGCAGCTTTTCTTCGAGTGATTTTAGTGTTTCGTGGGTTGTTATTTTTTGCGTGTGCGTGTGTATGATTACGTAATCACCTATGGATTCGATTAAAACGATATCATCTGTTTCTACCGGATAGCTTTTTTTGTCGGAGCGAAATACAAGTGTTTTGGTTTCTTCATTTCCTGATGATAAACGAGTTTCTGCTTTTTGTACGGCTTTTAAGAAACGCGTGAACGAGAAAGGCTTAAGTAAGTAATCTGTTACATCGAGTTCGTATCCATCAAGAGCATAATCGGGATAGGCGGTTGTAAGAATGATTATGGGTGGGTATTCCAGGGTTTTGATAAGGTCGATGCCGGAAATTTTTGGCATTTTTATATCAAGAAAAAGGATATCAACTTCATTTTCTTTGAGTGCTGCTATTGTGTCGATTCCATCTGTGCAGCTTGCCACTAATTCAAGGTTCGGCACATCTGCAATGTAGTTTTCGAGCAGTTCTCTCGCAAGGGGTTCATCATCAGTAATAATGCACTTCATAAAGCAGGCCTTTTGATTACAAGAGTTATCTGATATTTATTGGGATTTTTTGTTATGTCTAATTTATGCCGGTCAGGGTAGTGTAATTCAAGCCTTTTTTGAACATTCGAAATACCAGTACCCTGACGGTTATCAGGAAGCCCCGATGTAATGGAATGTTCGACAGATGGATTACTTGCCATAAAATATATTTCAGACTCCGTTGCTTTAAGGTCAATTATTATCGGTTCCCGGGAATCAAAATCAGCATATTTAAAACAATTTTCTACAAAAACAATGAGTATTAAGGGGATGATATTTATCCCTTTAAAATCACCCTCAACATTATATAAAACCTGATTCGGATTATTCATCCGTAGTTTTTGGAGGTTAATGTAGTTTTCAATGTATGTAACTTCTTCACTTAGCTCAACTTCACTTTTTTCGCTTTGTTTTATGGTATAGCGGAGCAAGTCAGATAGTTTAAGAACGGCCTCGGCAGCGCTGTCTGAACCTTTTTTTGTTAACATATAAATTGCATTGAGGCTGTTGAACAAGAAATGAGGTTGTATGTTATGTTTTAGGGCCTGCAATTCATGTGTGGCTTTTTGCTGCTGAATTTCTGCTAATTCATTTTTCAGTTTTAGTTCATTGAACCAGCTTCTGGAGAATTGCAACAGAGAAGTCAACCCAAGAAAACCTGCATGGAAATAAAAAAGCTCAAGCCTGTTGTAATAGGAGACAAAGAAGTAGTCAGGAAAAAGAAAGCCCGATAGAGACTCAAACGTAAAGTGATTAATTTGAATGCACACTTCCAACAGCACCAACATGAATATGATATATGCTATGCGTCTGTTCTTAGCCAAAAACCGTGGTATGAGCAAAAAACTATTGACTACAACACCAAACCAAACACTTAGCATAAAATGCAGTGTGTAAATCCAATCTACTCTGTCAATTGTATTTCCATAGGCAAAGGATCCCGCTAACAACCAAACAGCA
>SLDG01000334.1 GCA_007125355.1 Balneolales bacterium
AGCAATCCAGAAAGCAAATTGTGTAAGTGCGAGTGCCCCCACTCCAAAAACTTTACCAAGTAATAATTCGAATGGCCTTACCGAAGATACAACCACTTCGATAATACGGGATGCTTTTTCTTCAATTACACCACGCATTACAATTCCACCATAGGCAAACATGGAGCCGTAAACTGTAAATCCGAGTATAAGTCCGACAATCATCAATGCACCGGTGTCTTGTTCTTCCTCGCCCGTATCTGTTAAGACTCTGGTAACCAGGCTTACATTTTGGGTCATAATTTCGCGTACTTCCTCGGTTACATTTGCCCTGTCGAGGTTTTCCTCACGAATAGCACTCCGCAGATCCCGCTGTACCTTGGTGATAAAATTTATTCCACCAGAGCCGCCGTATATTAACTCAGGTTGTTGGCTTCCCCCTAAAATATCTTCAGTAATAACAACATAACCCTGAATAATACCATCATTAATCATTTTTCTGATATCCGAAATTTCAGCATTCGGGAATACACGGTATTGATTTGGATCGACCTCCAGCATTCTGTACGCAATAGCATTGGTTTCATCAACAATAGCAACAAGGCGTGTTGTATCGGGTGAAAGCAGGGGAATGAGTGCAATTAACGCGATGAACATAATAAACACAACCGGTGCGAGCAGTGTAGTGAGAATGTATGCTTTGCTCTTAATTCGAGTGAGATATTCTCTTTTAAGTACAATTAAAAACTTATTGAAATCAATCATTTACTCAGACAGTTATTGTAGTAGAAGCGGAATGTGTATTTACAGTAGAGATAAAAATCTCGTTAAGAGAAGGCTGTACAAATTCAAAATGAGTAACTTTTACGTTCTCAACAGCCTTCATAAGGATGTCTTGCTCATTTACATCTCCGAGCAGACGAATCTCAGCAAAGTTAGACGAACGATTGTTTATACGTACATCTGTTAGCTCGTCAAGGAAACGATTATCGCCGGAAAACTCAAGTTTTACAGTATTTTTACCGAAAGAGCGTTTTATTTCTGATAGTGCCCCTTGTAAAATTACAGTTCCTTTATTAAACAGGCAGATGTCATCGCACATTTGTTCAACTTGTTCCATTCTGTGGGTAGCGAACAAAATGGTTTTGCCATTTTTGTTGAGCTCAATGATAACTTCTCTTAGCAATTCACTGTTTATAGGGTCCAAACCGGAAAACGGCTCATCGAAAATACAGATTTCAGGATCGTGCGCAATGGTTGAAATAAACTGTATTTTCTGTTGTTGACCTTTTGATAACTCCCCAAGTTCTTTTTTAATCCAGTCGGTTGCACTGAATCTTTCAAGCCAGTAGTTCAGAGATTTTCTGGCATCAGAATCAGTCATTCCTTTAAGCCGTGCCAAATAAATGAGTTGCTCGCCAACTTTCATTTTTTTGTATAATCCACGTTCCTCAGGCAGGTAACCAATCATACGCTGACTTTCAGGCCCGGCGGGATATTCATTGATGATAACCCTGCCGCTGTCGGGTACGGTAATGTAGTTAATCATTCTGATGGTAGTTGTTTTACCTGCTCCATTGGGGCCTAATATACCGTAAATACGACCCTTTTCAACTTCAAAAGAAACCTTATCTACCGCCTTAAATTTCCCAAATTGTTTACTAACGCTCTGAACGCTAATTATCGACATAATTTTTTTAAATTCACTTATAATTAAGTAGCCAAAGTACTGACTTTGATACTAAAGTTAAATCTCCGATCAGGAGAACCAGTCATGAAAGTTTGCTAAATATACAGCTTTTTAGTGCCGCGGGTTTCAAAAAAAATGTTTGAGTTCTTGAATGCTTTTTTTGCAGGTGGAAAAGGCTTGTTTATAGGTCAGCAGGTGTGGTGCTTATCTGTTTATTCGTTTATTTGTTAATCGCGAAATTTACTTCCTTTTCCTTTTGGAAGCTCAGCAGAAGTAAAAATGTGTCTTGTGCAAGAACATGGGTATCAGAAGTATGATTCAAGTGTTGTGTTGAATAATTGAACTCTTCTTTAAAACTTAGAATATTGAATCAAGATATCAACGAAGTAAGCAAACAAATAAGCGAAGAAACCATAAAGAACAACTATCTAACAGCTTTCACCTGATTCAAAATCAAAAATATATTTTTCTGATTTTTTTGGACTTCTTGTTTTCGAATGTCAGACTAATAATGTATTATTTAAGCAAGCAGATTAAGCAGTAAAAGCGATTTTTTTATTAGCAAAATTGCTGCAGTTACTCAAACCGGTTTATTATTAATGGGAAGATCTACAATATTTATATGCATGTAATTCATTTAAGCTTTGAGTGTTACCCGGTTGCAAAGGCCGGCGGATTAGGAGATGTGGTCGGGGCTTTACCTAAATATCAACAACTGAGTGGCGTAAATGCTTGGGTGGTAATGCCTCGTTTCCACAATAAATGGGTATTATCGCATCAGGTTGAGGTTGTTCACCGAGGGGAAACTGTTCTGGGCCATGAAAGGCTTACATTTGAAATTCACAGAGTTACAGATGCTGATTTAGGATTCCCGCTATTTTTGGTTCATGTTCCCGGTTTACTTGACCGCCCTGGTGTGTATATCGACCCGGAAAGCGGCTACGGATACTGGGATGAATTTAATCGTTTTTTGGCTTTTCAGCTTTCGGCTCTTAACTGGATTCGCTCTTTCAGTAAATTTCCTGATATTATTCACTGTCATGATCATCACGCGGCTCTGGTACCGTTGCTTTTATCCGGTTCATTTGATTATTCAGGGATGGAGCACATACCAACCGTGCTTACCATTCATAACGGTGAATATCATGGGAATTACGATATGTCTAAAACGTTCTACCTGCCTACGTTAAAGCCAAATCAAATCGGGTTTTTAGAATGGGGTGGGCGAATGAATTCACTTTCATCAGGTATAAGAAAAGCCTGGGCGGTTACAACGGTTTCTGAATCCTATCTCGAAGAACTGCAAGACTCTGCCGGTGG
>SLDG01000180.1 GCA_007125355.1 Balneolales bacterium
AAGGAATAATTTCAGAGCTATGATTAAACCAACTAACATCCCTACGATACCCCAGATTGCAGTAGCAATTGCAAAATTGCGGACAATCTTATTGTCATAATAGAAGGTTTCTGTTGCCATAGATATGGTCTCTTTTAGTTTATGTATTTTGTTTAGGTTTTCTGTTTGGTTTCTTGTCTTCGTCGTTTACAATTTCGTCATCAAATAGAATTCTGACTGAAGGCGTGTACTTATCATCGTATTGCCCGCTGCGAATTGCAAAAATGAACGCAATCAAAAAACTGGCAGCAAGCAGTAAGCTCAGTGTAATCAGCAAATACATTACGCTCATATCTTAAGCCCTCTCTTCCATGCACTGTAATGCGTGGCTAAGGTGGTAAAAAGAATGACCGAAACAGAGCTGACGGGCATGATAATAGCACAAATGAGAGGAGATAGCGTGCCGGTTACGGCATAGGCTAATCCTATAACATTGTACAGCACCGATATTGCAAAACTGATATGAATAATGCGCACGCTTTTCTTTGAGAAAGCAAGAACGCGGTCTAAATAAGAAAGGGAACCGGCATCCATAATCACATCACTGGCCGGTGTAAAACTGCTCGTGTCCTCGGCGATTGAAACACCCACCGTACTGGCTTTCAATGCTCCGGCATCATTCAAGCCATCACCTATCATTAAAACATGCTTGCCTGAATTTTGGAGTTTTTTGACAAACTCGAGCTTGTCTTCCGGTGATTGATTGAAAATAAGATGGTTTTCGTTGTTGAAACAGGGTAGAAGTGCATCTTTCTCTTTTTCATTATCACCCGACAGTAGCCAGGTTTCAGCAGATTTTTTAAGATTGGTGAGCAGTTCACGCAATCCCTCTCTGTATAGGCTGTTTATGCTAAAATATCCGGGAACTTCACCATTAATGGAAACATACATAAGACTTCCGGAAGCCTTGTCATGTGTTTGTCCTGCTCCGATAAATTTGGCTGAACCAATGCGTAGTATGTCATTATCTATACGTGCTTCAATGCCTTTGCCTGAAAACTCTTTGTAGTCTTTAATTTCATAAAGTTTCCCGTTGGCAGGCGTCTTAAGTGAGTCTAAATGATGATAAACCGCTCTGCCAACCGGATGCGTATTCTGATGCAATAATTTAAACAGTAGCCGTTTTTCATGATCAGTTAATTCTCGCCCAATAAATTCGACCTGTGCATCATTTCTGATAGTCAGTGTTCCGGTTTTGTCAAAAACGATGGAGTCGATTGTGGCCAGATGCTCAGTCGTTTCGCCGTTTTTCAGGTAGAGTTTGTTTCGGCTCAGGATATTGGTCGCCCATCCCAGCGTAAACGGTGCCGATAGTGCCAGCGCACAAGGGCATGCAATAATCAATACGGCAGTAAAGGCATTGATGGCGGTTGCGGGACTGCTCGGAAGCCAGTATAACGCCGCCAATGTTGCAATCGATAATACGGCAGGAGAAAAGTACCTGCTGAAATTCTGGGATAAAGACCGCAACGTTTCTTCTTTTGGCTTACGGAATTCTTCGTTATTCCAAAGGCGTGTTAAATAAGAGCCCGAAACGGGATTTACCAGCTTGAATCTGGCGGCAGTTCCCTTATTTCTGCCTCCCGCGTATACAAGCTCACCTTTTCTTACAGTAACGGGATTAAATTCGCCGGTTACAAAACTGAAATCCATTGAAGTTTCAGCATCCATCAAAATTGAATCTGCTGGCAGCAATTCGCCATTTCTTATTAGTACAACATCTTCTTTTTCGAGTTGTGTGGCGGCTACACTTTGTTCAGAATTGTTTATCAACCGGGTTACTGAAAGGGGAAAATAGGATTTGAAGTCGCGTTCAAATGAAAGGGTATCAAATGTTTTTTTCTGGAATAAGCGGCCAACAAGCAGCAAGAAAACCAGCATGGTAAAAGAATCCATGTAGCCGACGCCGTATCCTGAAAGTATCTCATACAAACTTCGTCCGAACATGGCGATGATACCGATAGAAATGGCGATATCCATACTCCATTGGCGCTGCCGGATGGATGTGATGGCAGGACGATAAAAATCAAGGCTGCTGTACAGAAATACAGGCAATGCCAGAATGATATTCAATGCGCCGAAAAGAGTGAGGAACTGCCGGTCGAGTCCGCCGGGACCTGACAAATACTCAGGAAGGCTGAACAGCATAATATTCCCAAAAGCAAATCCCGCGATTCCAATTTTGAGATACAAAGGCCGGTTTGATGGCGCCTCATGTTTTTGATCAAGTTTATCAAGGCTAAGGTCAGGCTCGTATCCAATTGATGTAAGCAGTGCTGCTAATTCACTAAGGGGTAATTTTTGGATATTAAACGAAATCGAGGCTTCTCTGCGGCCAAAAAAGACTTCTGATTTTCTAACTGCGGGATTTAACCGATGCAGATTTTCAAGCAGCCAAATACACGAGCTGCAATGAATCTGAGGTGTTTTAAATGTTACGTTTGCAACTTTCCCGTCTGTATAATCAAGGAGTTTATGCTGAACTGAAGGGTCATCAAGATGCTCAAATCTTTTCATTTGAGCTACTTTTTTCATCGAAATTCCCGGAGCCTCTTCTTCGATGTCGTAGTAGGTGCCAAGTCCGCTTTCATTCAACAAATCATACACCGTATGGCATCCTGTACAACAGAAAACAGCATCACCAGACGTGATGGTTTCTTCCTCACAGGTGTCACCACAATGGGTACAAGTCAATTTTTCAATTGTATCTATTGTTGACATATTTTCGTTCAGGCTGTAACTACAATATTCTTATTTCTTTATTAATTGAGAGCTAATTTCTACCCACTCATCTGATACTTCATCACAGAGTTTCTGTAGCGTTGTTTCGGTGAGCATGGTTTGAATCTTCATAAGTTTTTTACTCCACTCTTCGTGGAAAGGGCAGGGGGCTGTTTCACCACATCCCTCAATA
>SLDG01000074.1 GCA_007125355.1 Balneolales bacterium
AATCTTCTGTATGATTCACTGGCCGGTGAAATCGGATCAAGTAGTGTAATCAAATCTGTGCTGACTTTATTTGATCCAAGTTCAACAGTTTTTCTGCCTGCAAATTGTTTTTGAATAACCTGATTTAAATCAGGAACAACAGTTAGCACCGGGTATCCGGCATCACGGAGTTTATCAATACTCGTTATTTGCGTTTGTGTCAATTCTCTTACAACAATTATACTTACACCAACAATACCACCGATGAGAAATCCGGCAAGCAGGAAGAAAATTTTCCTTGGTTTAACAGGCCTGATAGGTACAGGTGAATAATCTACAATGCGGCCATAGCCGAGCTGAGTTTGTTCCCAGATAGAAACCTCAGCAGCTTGTCTCGACAAAAGTACGAACAAGTCTTCGTTCATCTTCATTTGTCTTTGCAGGCGTGCCATAGTAACCATATTGTCTGGCAGGCGTTCAAAGTCACGTTCTAAAACAGCAATGCGTTCATCGAGGATTGATTTTTGAGCCTCGAGTTGTCTTGATTCAATTTCGAGCTCAAGCAGGTTTTGTCTTAATTTGGAAAGATCATTAACCAGATTACCGTCACTTGATCCTAAAAAGCCAATGAAACGCTCATCATGTTCAACCATTTCGTTTACTAAATCCCTGATTTGATTCTCCAGGTCGTTAATTTGCTTGTCAAGGCTGGCGAGGCGGGGTTCAGTTTGTGGATTATCTCTCAGACTCGGATTTCGGGATAAAATGAGCATCCGCTCAGTCTCAAGTTCAGCTTGCTGAAACTGAAATCGAGAAAGTTTTGGGGCAATACTACGCGCTACCTGATCTGCCAGTCC
This sequence comes from Balneolales bacterium, assembly GCA_007125355.1. GTDB lineage: Bacteria > Bacteroidota > Rhodothermia > Balneolales > Cyclonatronaceae > SLDG01. The sequence continues at coordinate 837 of SLDG01000074.1, forward strand.
CGGTCCTATAGAGTTTAACTCTCTTGAGAAGTTTTCAATTGCCGAATCTATAGTAACTTTTTGTACCTCGGCTCTCTGCCGTTCAATCATCAAGTCACTTAACATTTCAACCAGTTTTCTGGATTGCTCGTCTATAGCTACCAGTCCCTCTGTATTCATGAAATTTCTCAGATTCTCTTCACTTTCCTGCAGAGAGGCAACCACGATATCTCTCTCGCGCTCAAGGAAATTCAAACCCTGACGTGCCATTCTGCGGTTTTCGTATTCCGAAAATTCGTTGTATGTGTCTATAATTATGTTTACAACTTCGGCGGCCTCAGTTCTTGAGGGTGACTCAAAGGAAACTCTCAGCACATCGCTGTCTAACTCAACCCGATCGAATCGTACACCCTCTATAAGCCGATAGGCAATGAATTCGGCACGTTTAGCTGGGGTTAGTTCAAAATCAAGATCGTCTTCTTCAAAAAAAGTAATGGGATATTTTTCATAATCGCCATCTGCTCTTTCTATGATATTATAGGCAACATCTTTGTTAAAACGAATTGATTTAAGAATTTGCAACTCATTAGCAATGGTACTACCCATACCAATACCGAAGTTGCTTGTTAATAGGGTCGAGATATCACTGCCCGCCATTGAATATCGGTTTCTGGCTTCCGCAATCATAAGTGAGCCATCTCCGCGATAAATTGGCGTGGCCTGTTCAGCCATTAGATATGACACTGTGATACCAACAGTAAGGGCAATTATCATTAGCCATTTGTAGCGCCAGCCAATATGGAACAGGTGGAAAAGATCAATTTCATCGTCATTTTTCTTGTTCAATCCGGCAGTAGCAGCATTTTTAGGTTTTAACTCTCCGTTGTATTTACCATTACTGTGCTGCCCGTTAGGATATGACGAATTAGATGCGTTGGAACTCATGGATACGCTGATTAATTAGTTTGTAACAGAACAGATAAATTAAGAAGATAAAAGCTCATTTAAAATAAAAAAATAACGGCTTCTGCTCTCGTATTGAAAGTTTTTTTATAGAGAAGATTTATGTAGAGTATTTAAACAATAACCATTATCAAATTTCAATTTCTAAGCTCAACCATATTTAGAAAAAATATATCTCCATCCAACACAAAAAATCCTTCCCTCACTTTAGTTTTCAACAATCAATTCTGTTTCTTTAGTTAGATATTCGTTATTATTGAATAGCGAAAGCGCTTTTATATAATAGGCTATAATATATTAATCACGGAGGTTTTATGAGTAAAATTTCATTCTTTGATCAGGTAAATCACTATTTCGACAGAGCGGCTTCATATACCAAATTTAAAAAGGGATTGCTTGAACAAATCAAGAGTTGTAATACAGTCTGCCATTTTACATTCCCGCTAAAAAGAGATGATGGCTCTATTGAAAGCATTCATGCATGGCGGGCTGAGCACAGTCATCATAAACTTCCTACAAAAGGTGGTATCAGATATAGCCTGGAAGTAAACGAAGATGAAGTAAAAGCACTTGCAGCTTTAATGACCTACAAATGCTCTGTGGTAGATGTACCATTCGGTGGTGCAAAGGGCGGTGTGAGAATAGACCGAAGAAACTACTCTGAAGCTGAATTAGAAAGAATAACAAGAAGATTCACATTTGAATTGGTGAATAAGAGGTTCATTGGGCCTGATATCGATGTCCCTGCCCCGGATTATGGTACGGGAGAAAAAGAAATGGGCTGGATTGTAGATACCTATACCGCTGTGCATCCTTCTTTAAATGCTGAAGGTTGTGTTACCGGAAAGCCCGTTGCGTTAGGTGGCATTCGCGGAAGAACAGAAGCAACCGGCCGAGGTGTATTCTTTGGCGTAAGAGAAGCCTGTGATCAGGGAGATGACATGAAAAAGCTGGGACTGACTAAAGGCCTTGAAGGTAAAAAAGTTATCGTTCAGGGGTTTGGTAATGTGGGATATCATTCTGCCAAATTTATTATGGATGCCGGTGGTGTAATTACCTGTATTGCAGAATATGATGGTGCCATTTATAATGAAAATGGAATCGATGTAATTGAACTTGATAAGCACCGCAAGGAAACCGGCTCAATTACCGGATTCCCAAAAGCAAAAGCGCTAAGCTCTACTCTTGAAGCTCTTGAAATGGAGTGTGATATACTCGTTCCTGCAGCCTTAGAAAATCAATTGCACAAGGGGAATGCTTCTAAAATAAAGGCAAAAATAATTGCCGAGGCTGCTAATGGGCCTACTACGATGGCAGCACATGATATTATAAAAGAAAGAGGTGCATTGATAATACCCGATAATTATTTGAATGCCGGCGGTGTTACTGTATCTTATTTTGAGTGGTTAAAAAACCTTTCTCATGTTCGTTTTGGACGCATGGATCGGCGCTTTGAGGAAAATTCTAACAGAAGAATGCTACAGGCAATACAAGACCTCACAAACCGAACTATCAGTGAAGACGAAATGTACATGCTTGCGCGTGGGGCTGATGAGCAGGATATTGTAGATTCAGGCCTTGAAGACACCATGATGACATCCTACAACCAGATAAATGATATCAAAAACGAGTTTGGTATAGATCTGCGGACTGCCGCTTTTGTAAGTGCTATACGTAAAGTGGCTGTTATCTACGAAAAAATGGGGATTTTCCCTTAAAACCTGAGTTCGATTTTAAGGAAAAAGTTCTTAGCACTCCTGCTATTTTTTTAACCACAGAGGACACAGAGTTTCACTGAGTTTGAGTTGGGCTTCGTCTTCGTCAAGTGTACTAATAGAAAAAAACACTGCAAGACTTAACTGCCGAAGCTTTATCAGTTACTGTAGAATTGCTCTCTTAGTTCCTGAATGTACACTCCAAGGTCGTTTCTGAGTTCGAACAGTGTGGCGTGCAGGCGGTAATAGTCATTGCTTTGCTTAAAAATCTTTTTGTTTTTAAGCATTCTTAAGGTGTCTAAAGCCCGGTTGGCGGCATACAGAGCTTTTTTGTTGTACGCAATATTGCCCCCCAGAACATCCTGTTCAAATCCTAATGAGTAACCTGCTGCAATTTTTGCCGTTATCAATAAAATGTCTGACACAAACAGGTTGTAGGTCGGATTTGTATGAACCTGATCATTTTCTTCGGCGATTTTCAGTACTTCTGCACCCAGGCTGTGTGCAACTCCATAAACTGCAAGATTTTCGATGCTGCCATAATCAGACATCACATAATCTTCACTCAGTAACTTCCATTCATCACCTTCTTCAATATCATCAAAATCTTCATCGAGAAGGTCGTCGTCGTCGTACTCCCAATCTTCGTCATCATCGTCAAAAGAATCCTCTATCATACCGAAGAAATCTTCATCATCAACATCGTCCTCAATGTCCCAGTCGTCTTCATCATCGGGGAAATATGCCTCATCGAAGATAAGCTCTTCTTCTATAAAGGAATTGATGGCATCATGCTCTGAAGAAGATTCTTTCAGGATTTTGTACCAACGGGGGTTTTCGTCTCCGAAAGTCGTATCCAGATACTCTCTGAACTGATGACTTTTTTGTTCTATTTGATTTATGTGGGACTCCCATTTGTGTTCGTCCCAAATGTCATCGAATGGATTAGATCTCATTGAAGCCTTTTAATTAATAGCTTGCCAAAGATAAAAAAAATGAATGTTAAAAAGAATATCTAAAGTTTTGGAAAACTAAAGTTATCAAAGCCGTTCGAGAACCGAAGTTATGACTTTCGTTAACTTGGGTTCGGCGATATTCGCAGCCTCAAGGATTTCGGCCATTTCTACCGGTTGTAATGAATCGGGGAAGCATTCATCGGTTATGGCAGATACACCAAGCACCTTCATGCCCATGTGTGTAGCGGCAATTACTTCAGGTACGGTACTCATGCCAACTACATCAGCTCCGATGAGTCGCAGGAAACGATATTCCGCTCTTGTTTCGAGGTTCGGACCGGTAACAGCAACGTACACACCCTGATGCATTTTTATGCCATTATCAAGCGCGGCTTGTTCAGCCAGTTCAACCAATTCTTTAGTGTATGGCTCGCTCATATCAGGAAAGCGAACACCCAAATCATCATCATTGGGGCCAATAAGCGGATTGTCACCAAGCATATTTACATGATCTACAATACACATAATATCACCACGACGATAAATGGGATTCATACCACCTGCGGCATTCGATACCAGCAGAGTATGGGCTCCCAAAGCATTTGCTACACGAACAGGGAATGCAATCTGATGCATGGTATAGTCTTCATAATAATGGAACCTTCCCTGCATGGCCATTACTTTTTTTCCACCCAGTGTACCAAAACGAAGCCTGCCGGAGTGGCTTTCCACGGTAGAAACCGGGAAGTGGGGGATTTCATCATAGGGGATACTGATTTCGGTATCCATTTGTTCTGCCAATCGGCCGAGGCCGGTTCCCAAAATAATTAGAAAGTCAGGCTTAAGATTAGTTTTAGATTGGATGAAAGCCACGGCTTCATCTCTTTTTTTGCGGAATTCAGCTACAGTGTCGATATGCATGTAATTCAAATAGATTTTAATGGTAAAGTTTAGTCAATGTCGTCAAGCAGGTCGTCGAGTTTTTCGGCACCGGGCGTTTCTGAAAGTTCAGGCTCTGCTTTTTTCTTTTTTTTCTGCTTGGGAGCCTCCTCAACAATTTTTTCCTCTTTCAGAGGAGCAAAAACACCAGATTCATCTTTTTTGAAATTTGATACGGCTTGCAACGCCTTTTCAAGATAACTTTCTATTGCGCCGACCATTTCCTTTCTGCGCTCCATTAATTCGAGTGTAGAGCGTCTTATTTCCTGTTTCTCTTCCCTTGCCACTTTCAGGATATTCTCCGCTTCCATTTCGGCTTTTTCAATTTTATTTGAGGCATCTTTGCGGGCATTTTCAAGACGCTCAGAAGCATTATCTCTGGCTGTTTGCAGTGTTTCGTGTAACGTCGCCTCAATTCGCTGATAATGGGCAAGTTTATCGTTTATACTCTTAATTTCCCGTTCAAGGTCTTTGATTTTCCCAACCTGATGTTCCCAGTCGTGGGCTACCATGCTTAAAAAAGCATTTACTTCAGAAACATCATAACCTCTTAAAGACTTAGTGAAAGTACGTTGTTTTATCTCAAGGGCTGTCAGACTCATGTGAGGATACCGTTTTGGTGAATATGGTTAAATATAGGAGAAGTTAATCAATGATAACCAATTTATCACCCTTTTAACTGATTCTTTAAACGGCTTTTGGTTTCAGATTCTTTTTCGTTGAAGGCCGAGCTTTCTGATTCTTCGGTATAGTCCAAGGTCTCGAGTCCGTCATCAACGGCAATTTCCTCAAGCGACCTAAGCCGTTTTTCCGTGCGTTCTTTGAAAGCTTCAAATTCAGCCTGAAGTTTTTCGTTTGTTTTACCGCCCTTGTTTTCCATTCGAATGCGAATCAGCTTAAAAATGTTGTACACAATGTAGAATCCGGTTCCGAAAACAGCTATGATTCCAGCAAATGCTATCAAAGCGTCTAATGGTGTCATTGTACTTACCTTAATCCTTGTTTTTTGCGTGCCAGTTCGTTTACCAGGCGTTCATTCTGCGCTGCCGGGTCATCCTGCTCCCGTTGCTGATATCTGATATTACCGGCTCTGTCCTGAAAATTATCAGGTTCAGTTACGGCAATAATCTCAAGGTTTTCAACCCTTCTTTTCAGGGATTTAATGTCTTCTTCAAGGTCATTAATGTATTTATCATTGGCCTTAAAACGTACTTTAAGCTTCTGATTTTTGTTGTATGCGTCAATCAGATATCCCGCTACAATTATAATTGTTAAAAATACCCACAAATTCATATAAATACTCTTTTTTAGGATTTCAAATTATACTACTTCAGCTTGTCAAAGCAGCATTACGAAAGCCTGTTTATATACGGATATAATAGGGAATAGTTATATGTCTTAAAAATAGTAAGTGGCGTATTGATGAACAACACATCATAGATGTAATCAAGAGAATGCAAGCTCGAATTGATGCAATAGTTAGATATTATGTGGTTTAGGTTCTGTAGATTTTCCACATACTTTTAACCAGTGTATTTAAATCGGAATATTGGGCTTTCCAGTCAATTTTTTCTCTGGCTAGCGATGAGGCGGCTACCAACTCGGCAGGATCACCTTCTCTTCGGCTCGTTATTTCGTAGTTTATTGGAAAGCCTACTACCTTTTCGACTTCTTTAATTACCTCAAGTACGGTGAACCCCTGACCTGTAGCTAAATTAAGAACTAAATCTTCGTTTTTATCCCTCAGGAATTCCATTGCCTTAACATGCGCGGTTGCCAGATCTTTAACATGAATATAATCTCTGATGCATGTTCCATCTCGTGTGGGGTAGTTTTTGCCATAGATTTGCATTGTATTTCTATCACCAGCTGCTACTTCCATTACAATGGGCAACAAATTGGCGGGATTTTGTTCTTTCCCCCTAATTCTTCCTTCAATGTCATATCCTGCGGCGTTAAAGTACCGAAGCGCAGCGTAACGTAAACCTTTTAGTTGGCTGTACCAGGCCAATGTTTGTTCTATAGCCAACTTTGTGTATCCATAGTAATTAATGGGTTTATTAGGATGGGATTCATCTATGGGCAGATATTCCGGACTCCCATACGTTGCGGCAGAAGAGGAGAAAACAAAATTCTTGATATCATTTTCAAGCAGAACATTAAGCAGGTTTAGCGTGGCAATAGTATTGTTATGTGTATACTTTTTAGGTTCAGTCATAGATTCACCAGCCGCCTTTAAAGCAGCAAAGTGAAAAACGGAATCAAACTTTCTGTTTTTCTTCCCACTCAACAAATTTTGTACCAGAGTAAGATCTTGCATATCGCCAATAACAAGATCTGCACCAGGACAGACATTCTCTTTGAGTCCGGTAGATAAATTATCTAAAACAGTTACGCTGTGACCATTATCAATTAGTTCATAAACAATATGTGAGCCTATATAACCTGCACCACCTATTACAAGTACGTTCATTTGCTTCAGAGTGAGTTTGTTATAATTTTTTTACGTTGGAAATTAGCGGATAGTTATTATTTTTGTTAACGATAACATTTAATTTGCAAAAAATCCAGATGGTTTTGTTGTGAAAGTCAGTTCTGAAATAATATCAATAATAGAAGCCTTTAAGCTATGCTTTAAGGCATTAATAGTGCTGTTTATTTTTTCAACAAGCTTTTTGGTTGATGTAACAGCTGTTCAGCCTGCTGATCCCGAAAAACCTAATTTGATTATTATTCTAACCGATGATCAGGGCTATGCGGATGTTGGCTTCAACGGAAGCACGGAAATCCCCACGCCGAACATAGACAGAATTGCGAATAACGGAGTGCGATTCACCAGAGGATATGTTACGCATGCTGTCTGCGCACCAAGCCGTGCAGGCCTTATTACAGGAAGATATCAGGATCGTTTTGGAGCCAGCAGAAACCCGCTCTTTGCTCCACAGGATTCAACAATGGGGCTGCCTCTATCCGAACAAACGCTTGCTGATGCGCTTCGGCAAGCGGGCTATACAAGTTCAATTATCGGAAAATGGCATTTAGGCGCACACAAATCTTTGTACCCGCTTCAGCGTGGTTTTGACGAGTTTTACGGTTTCCTTTCGGGCGGGCATCACTACTTTCCGGATATGTGGAACGTAAGAGATAAAACAGAGGCAAATGCACAGTGGGATGGGTACCGCACGAGCATCATGAGAAATAACGGCCGCGTAGATGAGAAAGAATATTTAACGGATGCCCTTTCCCGGGAAGCGGTAGATTTTGTGAGGCGTCACGCAGAAAAAACGCCGTTCTTTTTGTTTTTGTCATACAATGCTCCTCATACGCCGTTACAAGCAACGGAAGAATATCTGAGCAGGTTCGAACATATTGAAGACGAAAGAAGGAGAACATACGCCGCCATGATTAGCGCAGTGGACGACGGCGTTGGTGAACTTTTAGATACTTTAGAAGAACTAAACTTACACGAAAATACACTTGTATATTTCCTTTCGGATAACGGAGGCCCGACTTATGATAATACCGCTGATAACACGCCCTTGAGAGGCAGAAAAGGCACATTTTATGAGGGGGGCGTAAGGGTGCCGTTTGCCATGCAGTGGCCGGCTGCCGTTCAGGGAGGAATTGATTACCATCACCCAATCAGTTCATTGGACATTTTCGCAACGATTACGGATTTCGCCGGGGTAGAGCCCAAAAACGAACTGGATGGTGTAAATCTGGTACCTTACCTGACCGGCGAAAAAGAAGGATATCCTCATGAAGCACTGTTCTGGCGAAATTACGACAGAGACTGGGTGGCCATGGTTATGGGGGATGGGAAATACCTGAACTTAACCGACAATACGATTGAGCTATACGATTTAGCTGATGATATTGGCGAAACGCGAAACATCCCCATAGATGAGTTCGAAAATTTTGAAAAAATGGTTGATTTAGCCAATCAGTGGCTAAGTACTCACCAGGAACCTGCCTTTTTAGGTTTACTGCAGAACGACAGATATAACCGGTTAAATCCCGACAGGTTTAACATGGTCAGCCCTTTTGATCCGGATACATCTCCGCCAATTGTTCCGGAAGGCTATGAGCTGGTCTGGTCGGATGAGTTTAACATTGATGGTCCGCCGGATGAAACAAAGTGGAGTATTGAAAAAGGCTTTACCCGAAATTATGAGCTTCAGTGGTATCAGCCTGAGAATGCTTACGTTAAAGACGGCAGGTTGGTAATCGAAGCAAAAAGGGAGTCTTTTGCCAATCCTGAATTTGATCCGGATAGTGATAACTGGCGTTTGAACAGGGAAGAAGTTCACTATACCTCAGCATCATTAAGGGGTGAAGGGAAGTTCTCTTTCAAATACGGCATTATGGAAGTCAGGGCCCGGATTGACACTTCAATGGGCTCATGGCCGGCAATCTGGACGCTCGGGGATGAGGGCAGGTGGCCGGAAAGAGGTGAAATTGACATCATGGAGTTTTACAGATATCAGGATGAACCAACCATTCTCGCGAATGCCGCATGGGCCGGGGAAAATGACGGGCGTGTTATCTGGGATTCAGCAAAAATCCCCCTGAATAAATTTCAGAAATCGGTTCCGGACTGGGCAGAACGTTTTCATGTCTGGAGGATGGATTGGGATGAGGATTACATAAAAATTTATTTGAATGACGAACTCTTGAATAAAATAGATGTGGAGGAATCTACACGAAGTGATGGCTATAACCCGTTTAGGCAACCGCATTTCATTTTGCTAAATTTAGCCATTGGATCTAACGGTGGTAATCCGGAGTTTTCGGTATTCCCGATTACCTATGAAGTTGATTATGTAAGGGTTTTTCAAAAAAAGACTCAGTAACGCATTAGCATTATGAAGAAATGGATGAATATATATATTGTCACAGTAGCTATTTTAGTGGTTATAACTGGTTGTTCAGTTGAAAATGAATCTGATGATGAAGATTGTTGCTCAAGAATAACACGTGAAGCTTTAGGTGCGGAACGAGCTTCATTGCATACCAAGACTGAAATTACAGAGTTAAAAGATAATGCGCCTGATGGAATGGTTCTAATACCCGGGGGTATGGCAACTATCGGATCAAATGCGGGTTTACCTGAAGAACAACCGGAATTTACTACAAAGGTTTCTACTTTTTATATGGATAGCAACCTCGTTACAGTTGCAGAGTTTAGAGAGTTTGTGGAAGATACAGGATATAATACCTTTTCCGACATTGTTGGTGACGGCATTGTCTTTGATTTTGATTTAGCCCGTTGGGTAATAAAAGAGGGTGTAAACTGGGAATATCCTTTAGGTAAATCTCATCCAGGAGCACCGGATAATCACCCGGTTACACTTCTCACGAGAATGGATGCAGAAGCCTATCTGGAATGGGCCGGCAAGAGGTTACCGACGGAAATTGAATGGGAACACGCTGCAAGGGGCATCACAAACAGAGATGATCCCTATGCCTGGGGGCGCGAGTTGATGCAAAATGGAAAATTTAAGGCAAATACGTGGGTTGGTGAGTTTCCTGTTCGGAATGTGGCCGATGACGGATTCATCATGACATCACCCGTGGGGGAGTTTGGCGAAACTGAACTTGGCCTGACCGATATGGGAGGCAACGTATGGGAATGGACTTCCAGCTGGTTTCGGCCATATGCTGACAGAGACCGGCCATACACACCAGGTGAAGCAAGCGAAGCCGTTATCCGCGGAGGATCATTTATGTGTCATGAATCCTACTGCCATGGATACCGGGTTTCGGCAAGAAGCA
>SLDG01000240.1 GCA_007125355.1 Balneolales bacterium
ACAATAATGCTTCTACTGTCAATAGAAAAAGTTGTGTATCATAAAAATATCTTGAATACTCTCTCAAAAAAAAACCACTTAACAGTGTTAACCTTTTGGGCATTTATTCCTATATTCATCACAGCTAAGAGAATAAACTTAATTGACTAATGGAAAGCCCTATGGCCAAGAATGACTTAAATCCAAAATACACTCCGGTTGTTTGTGGGGGTGTTAGAACGCCTTTTTTAAAATCGGGAACCGCTTTTTCGGATTATATGGCGTATGACCTCGCCCGATTCGCTATATCCGGACTGATCGCCCAAACCGGAGTTGATCTCCATAACATTGACCGAACCATTCTGGGAACTGTAATTCAGGAGCCCCGAACTTCCAATATCGCCAGAGAGGCGGCGTTGGCTGCGGGGATACCGGATTCCAAACCTGCACATACCGTAACATTAGCGTGTATTTCGGCCAATCTGGCGATCTCACAGGCAGCTGATCAAATCAGGTTGGGCGAGGCCGGAGTGATAGTGGCAGGAGGAACCGAAACCATGTCGGATGTGCCAATAAGGGTATCGCGCAGGCTTCGGAAAAAACTGCTGGAATCCCAGAAATACAAATCTCCGCTTGAGTTTTTTAAGTTGTTGAAGGGATTTAAATTCAGTGACCTGAAACCGGAATTACCGGCCATAGCTGAATTTTCTACAGGAGATACGATGGGAAAAAGTTGTGATAAACTCGCAGCTATGTTCAGTGTGAGTCGTGAGGATCAGGATATGTTCGCTATTGCATCCCACAAAAGAGCAGCAGCGGCCTGGAAAGATGGTGTTTATGATTCAGAAGTCATCCCCGTTCCGGCCGGAAGGAAAGGTGAAGCCGTGGAACGTGATAATGGTGTCAGGGCTGACTCATCCCCCAAAAAACTGGCAAAATTGCGCCCTGCATTTCTGAAACCACATGGTACGGTTACTGCTGCGAATGCTTCATTCCTGACCGACGGCGCCGCTGTTTCTTTAATTGCCTCAGAAGATAAAGCAAAAGAGCTTGGATTAACCCCAAAAGCCAGAATCGTAGATTATTTGTTTGTGTCTCAGGATCCCAAACATGAGTTGCTGCTCGGACCGGCGTATGCGCTTCCCAAAATTCTGGACAGAAACGGTTTGAAGCCAGAGGATATAGATGTATATGAATTTCATGAGGCGTTTGCCGGACAAATTCTTGCCAATCTGGCGGCTTTGAGCGACGAGAATTTCATGAAAAATAAGGTCAAAACGAAAATTCCGCCTTTTAAAATGCCAATGGATAAATTTAATGTCCACGGCGGGTCGCTTTCGATTGGGCATCCGTTTGGGGCTACCGGATCAAGGCTGGTGAACACGGCTGCGAACAGGCTTCACAGAGAAAACGCCCGATATGCTGTCGTTGCCGCGTGTGCTGCAGGTGGACAAGGCCACGCCATGCTGCTCGAGAAATATTAATTTTTTAAGACTACAAACCATGCATCCATACTTAAAGATTTCTTACGAAGACGGACTCGCGATCATCAAGCTCGATCAGCCGGGAGAAAAAGTTAACACACTCGATCAGGCAATGATTGGTGCTTTTGAGGAACTGCTTGGAGACCTGAAAAAGCGTGACGACATTAACGCTGCCGTGCTGATGAGTGGAAAAGACAGCAATTTTATTGCAGGTGCGGATATCAACATGTTCGACACATTTGAAACGCCTGAGGCATTTGAGGCTTTTGTGAAAAGCGCGACCGATCTACTCGACCGGATTGAGCAGTTCGAAAAGCCAATCATTGCCGCGATAAACGGTGGTTGTATTGGGGGCGGGCTTGAAGTCGTTCTTGCGTGCCATTATCGAATTGCATCAGACGATTCATCCACAAAATTCGCATTTCCTGAAGTAAAACTTGGGCTTTTGCCCGGCGCGGGTGGATCGCAAAGGCTTCCGAAGCTCGTTGGAATTCCCAAAGCACTCGATATGATGCTGACCGGTAAAAATATCTATCCGTATCCCGCTAAGAAAATGGGATTAATTGATGAACTTACCCACAAACACGGACTCCTGACCGCCGCCAAAAGCGCCGCGAAAAAGCTGAAAAAATCGGCACGCCCTGAGCGTAAGCTGAAAACGGTAGATAAATTGCTGACACATAGTCCGCTTAGAAATATCGCGTTTAGTCAGGCGAAGAAATCTGTCATGAAAATGACACGTGGCAATTATCCAGCTCCGCTCAAAATTCTGGAAAGCGCCAAAGCGAGCCTCACCAAAAGTTACGATAAGGGATTTGATACAGAGCGCCGGTTATTTGTCGAGTTGGCTTTCACACCTGAATCACAATCGCTGCGGAATTTATTTTTTGGGATGCAGGCTGTAAAGAAAAATCCCTGGAAAGAAAGTGCTGTTGACGTTAAACGTATCGGTATTTTGGGATCAGGGCTCATGGGTTCCGGGATTGCGGATGTGAGTGCGTCGAATGGGTATCGGGTGGTTTTGAAAGACCGCGATGCTAATCAGGCTGCGAAGGGCTTTGCCTCCATCAAAAAAGAAACCGAAAAGAAAGTTAAGAAGCGCATCATGTCTTCTTTCGAGGCGGATTCTTTTCTTGCGGCCATCACCCCAACAGGCAGTTACGAGGCATTCCGCGATATTCCCATTGTGATTGAAGCGGTGTTTGAAGACCTGGATATAAAGCATAAGGTGATGAAGGATGTCGAAGCTGTTTCTCCTGATGTGATTTTCGCGAGTAATACATCCTCATTGCCGATATCTGACATTGCCAAGGGCGCAAAAAATCCCCAAAATGTAATCGGAATGCATTATTTCAGTCCGGTTCAAAAAATGCCTTTATTGGAAATCATCAAAACAGAGCAAACGTCTGATGAAGCTCTGGCGACCGCCTACGAAATTGGATTGCGACAAGGCAAAACGGTGATTGTGGTAAATGA
>SLDG01000293.1 GCA_007125355.1 Balneolales bacterium
ATCGGTACACTCGATGGCGCCAATGTTGAAATCCTCGAAGAAGTGGGCGAAGATAACATTTTCATTTTCGGACTCACTGTAGAAGATGTCGAAAATATGAGAAGAGAAGGTTATTCTTCCTGGGATTACTACAATGGTAACAAAGAGTTAAAGAAAGTGATTGATCAGATTAAAGATGGTTTCTTCAGTCCTGAAAATCCTTCGCTTTTCCACGACATCACCAACAACTTACTCGATGGAAACGATTACTTCATGGTACTGCCAGATTTTACGCCCTACGCCGATATGCAGCTTGAAGTAGAGAAAGTCTACAAAGATGAAGATCTTTGGTTCAAGAAAGCTATCCACAACACTTCGAGAGTGGGTAAGTTTTCATCAGACAGAACTATTAAGGACTATGCCACTGAAATCTGGGGATTACAATCCCAGTTGAAGAACGGCAAAGCCTACAAAGGCTCGTCTAAGTAACCAAGAAAAATAAGGTATGTTATCTAAAAAGACCTGTCAGGTTTTCTTGATGTAACTGTTGAACTTGAACTAACTTCTTGAAAAACCTGACAGGTCTTAGACAAACAATATAACGATGAGAGCCCGCCCTGAAAGCGGGCTTTTTTTATTCCATTTCGCCCGGAATAGCGTTTTCGTATATATCTGTAAGTTGTTTTACGGAGAGCTTCACGTTTCCTGCCCACTCAAATACTTCGCCCTTGACACTGCCAATCTTATGAACCGGAATTTCCCGGCTTTCAAAGAATTTGGCTGTCTGTTCGGCTTTGTCTTTTGAAACTGTGATCACTACACCCGACTGAGCTTCACTAAATGAAACTTCTATGACATCTGATCCCAAAACAGAGAGGTTAACGTTTGCGCCAAGTCCAGAGAATATCGCCATTTCTACGAGACAAACCAATAATCCCCCATCTGAAACATCATGCGCGGCATTCAATTTGCCACCGTGAATTGCCTCAAGCAAAACTTCTTGAAGCTTAGCTTCGAAATCCAGATTAAATTCAGGTGCATCTCCTTCTGTCAGATTATATATTGAGCTCAAATATTCTGAACCCCCCAATCCTTTGCGTTCAGCTCCGATATAAAAAATTACGTCACCTTCTTCTTTAAACCCGGCTGTCATTAACTGGGTATCAACATCATCAATAAGCCCTAACATACCGATGGTTGGAGTCGGGAAGACGGCACTTTCAGGATTTTCATTGTAAAAACTGACGTTTCCGCCAGTAACAGGAGTGTTTAGTTTACTGCACGCATCCCCCATTCCACCAACAGCCTCTTTAAAGACCCAGTACATTTCCGGTTTATAGGGATTTCCAAAATTCAGGCAGTTTGTAATCGCCAATGGGTGTCCGCCTGAACAGACAACATTCCGTGCCGCTTCTGCTACGGCAATTTGTCCGCCTTTTCTGGGATTGAGATACACATAACGGCTGTTGCAATCAGTCTTAACAACCAACGCTTTCTTTGTATTTTTGACGCGTACCACACCGGCATCCGACGGACCCGGTCCAACCATCGTATTGGTTCTGACCATGTGGTCGTATTGCTCAAAAACCCATTTTTTTGATGCGATATTCGGGGAAGCCAGTAATTTTTTTAGGGATTCCTCAACAGTAAGCGGATGTTCCAGTTTACTAAAATCAAAGCCATGTTTTTGCTTGAGATAAGCGGGCTTTTTGGTTTCTCTTTCATAGACCGGCGCGCCTCCGCCAAGAACCAATGAATGAGCCGGTATTACAGCTTTGGATTCACCATGCATCCAATACTCTACATTTCCGGTGTCAGTAACCTGACCAATCACTACTGCATGCAGGTCCCATTTCTCGTAAACATCCAAAACCTCTTGCTCTCTGCCTTTTTGAGCCACGATTAACATTCTTTCCTGACTTTCGGAAAGAAGAAGTTCGTAAGCCGTCATGTTTTCTTCTCTTTGAGGAACCAAATCCAGATTTATCTTCATTCCGGTTCCGCTTTTCGCTGTCATTTCAGAAGATGAACAACTGATTCCCGCAGCGCCCATATCCTGGATTCCCAGAATAGCTCCTGTTTTGAGTGCTTCCAGTGATGCTTCGAGAAGCAGTTTTTCAGTAAACGGATCACCGACCTGCACACTCGGTCGTTTAGACTCACTCTCTTCGCTGATTTCCTCTGATGCAAAGGTTGCTCCGTGAATACCATCCCGGCCAGTGCTTGCGCCGACTATAATTACGGGATTACCAACTCCCGGCGCTACGGCGGATGCAGTTTCATCGGTCTTCACAATCCCCACACTCATGGCGTTAACAAGAGGATTGCCTTCGTAGCTTGGATCAAAAAATACGTCTCCGGCTATCGTGGGTACCCCGAAAGAATTTCCATAATCCGCGATACCACGAACTACGCCATCGAATAAATATTTGACCCTCGGCGAAGTAATTTTCCCAAATCTGAGAGAATTCAGCGCTGCTATGGGCCTGGCTCCCATCGTAAAAATATCTCTGTGGATGCCACCCACTCCGGTTGCAGCCCCCTGATACGGTTCCACTGCTGACGGGTGATTATGACTCTCAATTTTAAACGCGCAAGCGAGGCCATCACCCAAATTTACCAGTCCGGCATTTTCCTCTCCTGCACCAACAAGCAACTGTGGACCCTTATTAGGCAGGGTTTTGAGCACTTTGATAGAGTTTTTGTACGAACAATGCTCGCTCCACATCACCGAGTAAACGCCCAGCTCTGTAAAGGTTGGTTTTCTACCGAGATAATCCTGTATTTGTTGATATTCATCTTCGGTAAGCCCGTGGTCCAGGGCAAGTTGGAGCGTAACTTCGGGTTCTTTCACGTTAAGTTTGGTTTAGGGTGACGGAGTATGCTTTGGCATAAAAAAATCAACCCAAAAATATAGAATTGTCAGCTCCTATTCAGAAAAAAATCAGTTAAATCAGAAAAAACATTGAACTGAAAATCCGGCTGTATTCCTTTATTTGGGATGTCTTCTTTTGAGTACCAGGCAACATTCCAGCCTACATTTTTACTGCCGGCTACATCTGAAGTGTAAGAATCGCCTACATACAGAATTTTTTCCGGCTGAACACTGGCTTTTAGTTCGGCATGTTCGAAAATTTTGGGATGCGGCTTAAGGTAGCCGACATCTTCTGATATGATGAGCACATCAGAAAACGAATCCAGCTTAAAATCTATAGCTTTTTGCTTTTGTACTTCTGAAAATCCGTTGGTGATAAATCCAATGCGATAGTTTTGACTGAGTTCAACCAGACATTCCCGTGCCCCGGAAATCCACTGCCAGTGATTACGGTAGTCATCCATAAAAAACTGAACAATTCCGTTACTAAATTTGCAGGGGATTCCCAGTTGCTCAAAAGTGTCTGTGAAACGATGCTTTTCGAGATAAGGCCGGTCAATTTCACCTAAACTGTATCGATGCCAAAGCCCAATGTTTACTTTCTTAAATGCTTTCCTGAATTCATCTGGATTTGTGTTATGAAGACACGGATATTTTTCATGCACGCTTATCAATGCCTGTTGCTGGGCGTTGGCATGATCCAGAATGGTATCGTCTATATCAAAGAATATGAATTCAGGCTTTGTCAAATTTGGTTAAGTAAACGTGTTGAAGTTTTATAGTTTATCTCAATCCTGTGGTTTCGCGAATGGGTTGCATTACTGTTTCAGCTCTCGCGGCGGCTTTTTTACCGCCCTCATGCAGTATTTCCCAAACCCGGTTGGGGTATTGCTCAAGTTCTTTACGCTTTTCTCTGGCCTCTGCAAAGTAATCACTTATCATACCGAGTAATTCTTTCTTTGCGTGTCCGTAGCCATATCCCCCTTTTCTGTAATTTTCTGCGATTTCATTCCGCATTTCTTTATCTGCAAAAAGTTTAATCATAGCAAATACATTGCATTTATCCGGGTCTTTGGGATCTTCCAGTGCTGTGGCATCTGTCTGAATTGACATCACCTTTTTCTTTAGCACTTTGCCTTCATCAAAGATAAAAATGTGGTTATTGTAGGATTTGCTCATTTTTCTGCCGTCAATACCCGGTACAACGGCCACATCTTCTACAATATAAGGCTCGGGAAGTTTCAGTAAATCTTCGCCGAATGTGTTGTTGAGTTTTTGCGCGAGGTCACGGGAGATTTCAAGATTCTGCTTTTGGTCGGCTCCGACGGGTACGATATCTGAGTGATAAATCAAAATATCTGCAGCCTGAAGAATAGGATATGTGAATAATCCGATATTCGGAGCTAAACCCTGCGCCACTTTATCTTTGTAAGCGACACCCTTCTCCATTAGACTTACGGGACAAAGTGTTCCCAAAATCCATGTTAATTCTGTGACCTGCGGGACATCATTCTGTGCGAAAAATGTACATTTTTCAGGGTCGAGGCCCAAAGCAAGATAATCGACAGCCACATCAAATGTATATTGACGCAGCAATTCGCCATCTCGCAAAGACGTAAGCGCGTGATAATTAGCAATGAAATAAAACGCATCCCCTTTTTCTATAAAATCGAGATGCTGTTTCATAGCTCCGAAATAATTCCCCAAATGTAATCTTCCGGAGGGCGTTATACCTGATAAAATGGTTTTAGTACTCATAATCTTAGTAATCAGTTATCTACTTTAAGCGCAAATGTTAAGGCCTCTGTGAGCGCGCGGGCTTTGTTTACAGTTTCATTGTATTCCATTTCAGGCTTACTGTCAGCTACAATTCCTGCACCGGCTTGTATGTACACTTCACTGCGGGTCGCAACCATCGTCCTGATAGCAATACAGGTGTCCATGTTACCAGAGAAGTCAAAATAACCAACCGCACCGGCATATGGGCCTCTTTTTATCGGCTCAAGTTCATCGATAATTTCCATAGCTCTTACTTTGGGTGCACCGCTAACGGTCCCGGCAGGAAAGCAATGCCTGAGTGCATCTACAGAATCGTTTTCATCAGCCAGATCCCCCTCGACCTCACTCACAATATGCATCACATGCGAGTAGCGCTCGATGTTTTTATCCTTGGTAACTTTCACCGAACCCGGTTTACAAATTCTTGAGAGGTCATTTCTTCCCAGATCAACGAGCATGATGTGCTCAGATAGCTCTTTTTGGTCAGCCGACAATTCTGAGGCAAGCGCTATGTCTTCCTCTGTCGTTCTTCCACGCGGACGAGTTCCCGCAATGGGCAAAACCTTGGTTCTGCGATCCTGAACAGAAACCAACACTTCCGGCGATGAACCTACGAGAGCGAATGGCCCAAAATCGAGATAAAACAAATAGGGTGATGGATTTACCATGCGCAATGCTCTGTACAACATAAAACGGTCGCCTTCAAAACGATTTTTGAATCGCTGTGATAGTACGACCTGGAAAATATCACCCTCATAAATGTAGTTTCGGGCTTTCTCGACCATTTCGTAAAAATGTCCAGGGGCAATGTTACTTTCAACCGACTCATTAAGCAACTTGAATGGTGTTTCATCGCTGTAAGTGCGCTTCAGCTCTTTCTCCATTTTATCAAGACACTGCATTGCAGCTTGGTAGGCTTTATCAAGCTCACTTTCAGACAGATTTTCTGTGAAGACAGTTTTAATCATTACAACCCGGTGCTTTACGTGGTCGAAAGCGTAGATTTCATCATAAAAAGCCCAGACAGCTTCGGGCAATTCGAGATCATCTTTGGGGATGTTGGTGAGTTTTTCAGTCTGTCTGATAGTATCGTACGCTGAAAACCCAACAGCGCCACCGGTAAGTCGAGGCATATCGGGCAGATGTGGTTCAGAGTATTTTGTTACTGTCTTTTTAAGGGCCTCGTAATAATCCCCGCCAAGCATGTGCGATTTTCCCTCTTTGGTTTCGAGGGTTGTAATTCCGTTTTGAAAACGCAACACCTGAAACGGATTTTTTCCAATAAAAGAATAACGCGCCAATTGTTCACCGCCTTCCACTGATTCGAGCAAAAACGGGTACTGTGCATCTTCCCTTAATCTCAAAAACACCGATACGGGCGTAAGTGTATCAGCAAGGCTCGTTTTAGCTACCGGAATAGCCGTGAATTTTTGAGCGAGCGATTTGAAATCAGTGAGTATCATTAGTTAGTTTTCAAGGAAAATAAAAAACCCGTTATTAGTAAACTAAAACGGGTAAATCTATATTTAATCGAGAATCATATGTTTAATGGTCCGCTTTAATTTGTTGCTTCTGTGAGTGGGTAGTACGATTTATCCATTCACAAAACGCAAAATACACGCTTTTCAAAAATAAGCGAACTGTATTTATTCTACGATATCCTTTTCTGACTTTTCTTTTTCCGCCCATTCGTCAGCATCCGGAAGCGGATCAATGGTTTCATTTATAACATTGTCAGCCCATGCCTCTGCAAGCCTGGCGTTCAACTCAATGTAATGTTCCCACTTTTCAGGTACCTCATCATCCGGATAAATTGCCTCTACCGGGCATTCTGAAACACATGCATCGCAATCTATGCACTCATCGGGGTCAATTGTAAGAAAGTTTGGTCCTTCCCTGAACGCATCAACAGGACAAACAGATGCACAATTTGTGTATTTGCAGTTAATGCATGGTTCGGTAACTATGTAAGCCATGAAAAATAATGTTTTTAATTTCTAAATAGCACAATGATAAAGTGCTGCAAATTTATGCAGCGTAATTGTAAGAACCAATTAGAAACACGAATCATTCATGGAAAAATAAATTACCTTAAAATCGGCCTGAGCACTTCTAAATCACCATCATTGGGTGCGGGCTCGATACCAAGCAGCTTACACATTACCTCATAAATGTTGATCACTTCAAAAGTTTCGATGGTTTTATTTTCTTTTATATCAGGCCCGAATGCTAAAAAATAACCATGCATTTCCGGATGCATATTATCGTATCCGTGCGTTCCACCGAGAATACCCCTGCGTTCGTAGAACGATTTACTCGTGATGGTCCAGCCATAGTTATCATCAGAAATATCCGCGAGCATTATAATTTCAGGAACTCTGGGATGTGCTCCGAAATGGAATCTTTCGGGAAAATCTTCTCTGAAATAAACTGAGTAATTTTCTTCAGCGGCCTTCAGGGTTTCGTAAACTTGCTCTCTTTTGCCCTCTCTTGGCTGAATCATTACAACCGGAGACCAATTAATGATATTCACATCATCAAGATCAATAATATCATCTATGAAAATAAGGTGGTCGTGTGATAAGGAAACCATACCGTGGTCGGATGTAATCAGAACGTTAATATTCGGCCAAATACCTTCTTCGGTTAAGCGTTCAATCATGTAACCCAACACATTATCTACATAGGTTATGGCAGAAAGGACAGAGTCTGCACCGGCGCCGTGACGGTGGCCTTCAGAATCAACTCTGCTGAAATAGAGGGTGAGGAAGTCCGGGCGGGTTTCATCCTCTAAAGTCAGCCATGTTACAATAGAGTCTGCTCTGGACTTATAAGGGATACTACCATCGTAAGTCAACCACCTTGTTGGACGTACACCTTGTATTTCTGCTTCAGAACCCGGCCAGAACATTGTTGCTGTTCTTATGTCGTTATTTTCAGCTGTAACCCAAATGGGCTCGCCGCCATACCAACGGCCATCCCCTACAGCGGAACGGTCACTCAGACGAAACCAGCGCTCCATTTCAGGGTCAAACATCGTATTAGAAATAACACCTGTTGAATTTGTGTATAAACCGGTTGCAAGCGAATAATGGTTCGGGAACGTGGATGATGGAAATACCGGAATCATGGATTCCGCGACTGTACCGTTAGCGGTAAGCATATCCAGGACGGGTGTATCTGTTTTGTTAACATCACTTGGTTTTAGACCATCAATGGATATTAACAGCAGCGGAGTGCGTTCAGCCTCTTGCTGAGCTGTACAACTTGAGAAAAGTAACAAGCCAAGCGCAATCAATAATAGTAGAAATTTCTTTTCCATATTTTAAATAAAAAAGGTTTAAATCACCGAAGATTTTTTCGACGGTCTTGTTAATCGTATTCAATATTTAAAGGTATTACATTTTAGTTATATAAACAGCCTTTTGACTTTTTTTAACTTTAATTGGAAGTTTTATACCCGCTTAAAGATGACTAAAAAAGGCGGCTATCTTCCGACAACCGCCTTTGGGATTTACATTTATTCTTTTCATCCTTGATGAAAACTGCTAATCGCTCAATTGTATTTATTTTATAAGCTAATCAGTTTCTTTTAGTTAAAGAGATATCTTACACCTACCTGAGCACTCCAGGTATTGTTTATGTTAACATTTCTACGGAAACTGTCGGTGTTACCAAGATCAACACCTGATGGATAGTTTACATTAAACTGTGCATTTCCATCGGCATCAGCACCGCGGTAAATAAGCAGGTTTTGTTGAACCGGACTTCTTGATACACCCCAATTGTTGTTAATCAAGTTTCCGACATTCAGAATATCAAGGCTCAACTGAATGCGGTGCATCCCACGGAAAGCGCTCAAATCTTGTGAAATTCGAACATCAAAACGATGCAACCAAGGCAGTTTTGCACCATTTCTTTCAGTTATTTCACCGCGCATACCGCTTAGATACGAATCCTGCTCGATGAACGCGTTCAGGTCTTCCCATTGTTCTAACGCAGTTCTAATTACCTGGCCGTTTTCTACCTGATCTACCAACTGTGCCTCTTCAAAGTTTCTCGGCACATACATCAAGCGTACTCCTGAACCATCTCCGAAGCTGCCAGAGTATGTATAGCTGAAACGGCCTTGATCCCCACCAACATAAATGAGCGATACTCTTGTAGGAAATTCACGACTGAACACACGTGTATCATACGCTACCTGAGCTACAATTCTGTTTGGGGCATCAAATCGAGAATAACCGGTTTCAGGATTATTTCTATCGTTTTGGGCAACACTTGGCCATAAAGACTGTGCCTGTGAGCCACCAATTAGCCCATAATCGCGCGAACGGCTAAAAGTATAGTTGAAGCTGGTAAATAAACCGATATCCCAGTTTTTCTCCAGACCAACATTTGCTGAGAAATACGAACCGCTGTTGATATTAGTCAGGTAATATATTTCTCTTAGGGCTGTAATAGTATTTCCATCTTCATCGGTATCTACAAAAAATGGAACTGTCTGGAAGATTGGATACTCATTCCCGGCTACATTTACAGTTTCACCCGTTGCCTGATGATTCAAATTTACTGCCAGCGGACTGTTGTAGTCTCTTGAATAAATGAATTCAAGTGTACCAATAAAATCGAAAGGAAGTCTTTGGTCTAATGCAAGATTAGAACGCCAGACTTGCGGGAGCCTGAAATTTGGATCAGTTACGTTAATTTGATTTGGTATTTCGGCTTCAAGCTCAGACGGGTCAGGCCTGTAGAAATTTGGATCAGATTGGAATCCCTGCCACTCAGGAGCGTTCCCGGTTCCCCAGTCATCAGCAAAGTATCCGCGTTGGCCTCTCATAACTCCGTTGGCATTGATTTGATTAGAAATCCACACAAATGGAAGGCGGCCTGAGAATACACCTGTACCACCACGTAATTGAGATGTTCTGTCACCGAAAATATCCCAGTTAAATCCAAGTCTTGGCGACCAAAGTGGATTTACACCTGGGAATCTGCTCACATCAGGATCGATATCAGCACCGCCTCTTGGGTTTGGGATAGACAAATTCAGAGCATCAATTGATGGATTTCTTGGTGCATCTATCGGATAGAACGGTAGGTCAACTCTTAAACCTGCCGTAATTTTTAGTTGCTGGTTTACCTGAAATTCATTTTGTAAGTACAAACCAACCTGAGCAAAAGAAACCTCATCGAGTGGCAGAGTGGTTGGGTTATCTTCATCAAATGTATAGCCAACTGCAAAGTGAGATGGCCTTACATTTACATTTTGGTTAATTACCGACTCAACAAAATCATCGTATGTTGCAAATCTGTACCATGAATTCCAAACCGGATTAAAAGCATTAGCAAAGGTCATGTATTCAAAGCTTGCTCCTGCCGTAATTGTACTTCTACCCGTGAAATAGGTAAGCGTGTTTGAAATGTTAAATGTATCATTTTCCAGAAGGTTACCAACTGTAAACAATTCATTTCCGAGAGACATGTAGTATACATTGGCGTTACCCTCAAGTGGTTCAAATATTTCGATCATCGGGAAAACATCATCGCCCGGCACACTCCTTTGTTGTGGAACAGCCCAAGTATTACCAACTCTGAAACTGTTTGCGATATTATTTCCGAAGGTTGAGTTCAATTCAGCTACAATAGAGGTAACTTTTGAATCTGTCGAATAATGAGCATTTCTGAAAGTAATTGCCTCTGGGCCAAATCTGTTTGTGTTACGGAATCTTTCAGACCCGGGAAATCCCCGAATACTGTTACCATTAACAAAGTTATCGACGAATGAATCGAACTGATTGAAGCGAATCATGGCACGGTGGTTATTTGATATATTATAATCCAGCCTTGCGTTTATTCTTAGTGCTTTGTTTTCGAATGGTATATTTTCAAAAGATCCGGGATCATAACCATATAAACGCTGGATTTCGTCTCTTACAAACTGAGCTTGCTCAAGCGGAACCCTTGTAATTTGCACTCCATCCGGAGATTCACCAGGCCTGAGCGCTCTTCTGTTATCGCCGGGATTATCGGCTTCCTCCTGCTCTACATTCAGGAAAAAGAACAAACGGTCTCTGATAATTGGACCACCAACAGACGCACCGACTGTTCTTGTAAATGAATCGTCAACAGTAATTTCATTGCTGCCAATTTTAGTTCCTACAAGATCCTGATTTCGGTAAAATATATAACCGGTACCTCTGAATTGGTTACTACCACTTCTGGTAATGGCGTTTACATTTGCACCTGTAAAGCCACCCTGACGCACATCATAGGGAGCAAGGTTAATTTGAACCTCTTCAATAACATCAAGGCTCAAAGGGTTTCCTCCTGCAAATTGGGCATTACCAAGTCCAAAATTATTGTTGTAAACATTACCATCTACAGTATAGTTATTAAAGCGGTTATCGCGACCTGCAAAACTGCTTCCGTTACTTTGTGGTGTTAATTTTGTCAAATCATTAATATTTCTTGATATGGTTGGGACACTTAATATCCTGTCGCTATCAAGG
>SLDG01000113.1 GCA_007125355.1 Balneolales bacterium
AATTAAAAATAGCGCACAGGATAAACCAAAATCCTGCATACAGAGTGATTGCTCCTACAAGTTGCAATCCATAAATATTGAAAAGTTCAATGCCAAAAATAACCGACCATAAAAGTAAAGATAGAATGATTACACCAAGGACAAGCATAAACCGGAAAAGCATTTTTTGGGCCAAAATACGTTTTATAGAAACCGGCTGAGATTGCAGAAGAGCATACGTACCTTTTTCCCTTTCCGAGGAAATCACGTTATAACCCATGACTATAATGAAAAGAGGAACTAGCCAAACCAATACAAAAGCGAAATCGAATGAGCCGGAAACCTGCATAAAAGGATTTTCGAGGGCGTTATCGCGAAGAGGCTGGATATTTGTGAGTGTTACTTTGCCATAGTAAGGCATAATATCGAGCTGTCCTGCAGCCATGGGCGACAGCGGTTTAGGTTCCAGAAAAATATGTCTGCCTGCTTCACCAAACTGGCCTAATACTAATGGATTAGCCGGATTTTGCCACCACATATCTACTTCTGCCTCTCCACGTTCAATGGCTTCGAGCTGAGTTCGCATCTGCTCATAAAAAGCAGTTTCCGCTGCTCTAAGTTGCGACATGGTTTCTATTTGCTGCGCGGTCCGTTCGCTACCCAGATAAAGACTAAAGCCAATAAGTAATGGCAAGACAATTATGGTTCCCCAAAAAGCGCCCGATTTACGAATGTGAAGCCACTCAAAAGAAAAAATATGACCCATTATTCCTGCTCCTTTCTACGTGCAACAACAACCAGAAAAAGTATGGAAGTCGCAAACCATATAACTGATATTAAGACAGGGGTTAGTTGACCGGGGTTAATGAAAATGGTATCCGGACTTTCGTAGGTGAAAGTAATATTTTGCGCGAAGAAATCACCACCGGCGGTATAGCCTACAGCCCGGTCGCCCACCGCGTTTATTTTTAAATCCATATTGAGTTCTCGCATCAGTGCAATTCTGTATGCCTCAGCCTCTGCAGAAAAGTGATTGAATGCATGCATATCAGTTCCTGCTACGGCCATAGATGACATCCTTGCGGCAATGGCAGGAGAGAAAATGGCGCTCATTGAAAACAGGCGATTTTGATTACGATGAATTTCATCAATTTTGGCAAAGTGATGGTCGTAAATCTTCTTTTCAAACTCTTCGCCTTCCTGTAACATTAATCCTCGGAAATTAAATGGCAAATCTGTAACATCATCAACACCGTGAGCTGCCAGAACTGAATCTCGAAAAGCGGCGCTGTGCTCGCTATAAGGGTTGTGGCCATCAATACCCTCCAAAAGGTCCGTTCTCACTGCCTGATAAAATTCTGTAGTATTCGGAACCGGATGAACACCGGATGCAACGTTGGTTATAAGCCTTGGAACAAGAAGCGTACTCAAAATCCAAAGGGAGAGCAACACAACCATTGAGGAGCCGGAGCTTTTTGTTAAAGCCGAAACCGTAATGGCAATATGGGCAATGACTCCAAAATAAAGCAGCCAAATTATTCCCATTAAAAGAAATCCTGGCAAACTGCTGGCAAGTGTACCGGTAAAAAGCAAGAAAAGTAAACCTGTAAGCCAGAATGGGATGTAGATAACCAAAATCACTGCCCAAAGCCCGAATGTTTTTCCGGCAACCAATTGACCAATACTCACACCCTGACTCTTCAAAAAACGGTACATGCCGGATTCTTTCTCAGCTGTTATGGAGCGGTAGCCTGCAAGAATAATCAGAAGGGGAAAAAGGTAAGCAAAGATAAATGCGGGTGTCAGCTCGGCAAACCGTCTTGAGGTATCTTTGTCTTCAGCCAGGCTGTGTGCACTAAAGTTTTGTCGGTGAGCTTCCAGAAAAATAGAAACACCGGTGTAACGGTCAACGCCGGGTTCAAACACAGATAGTACCGTAACCGGTTTAAATGCAAACGTGCCATAATGAGCTGCCGAATGTGGATTTTTCTCACCCTGATGTTCCCATTGATGTCGCGCAATTTCTTCGGCTTGAGCATGCTGCTCGGCCATTTCCTGATAATAAGTAATACCCGTTACCACAGAAATAGTCAGAAGTAATAGAATAAGTGCGCCAAGTGTGGTCACAACATTATCCCGAATCAATCGTGTAAATTCATTCCAGGCGATGGCAAAGATGGTCATGGTTACGCCCTCATGTGGTTAAGGTAAATCTTTTCGAGATCGCTATGGCTTACTTCGGCTGCTTTTAACTCTTCGACTAGCGTGCCTTTATTCATTATGCCAATGCGCGTACCGGTTTCTTTGGCCCGAAATAAATCGTGTGTAGCCATAAGCACCGCCGAGCCTTTTTCCTTCATAGTGGTTAGCAGGCTTGCAAAGTCATTACTCGCTGAAGGGTCGAGTCCGCTTGTTGGTTCATCCAAAAGCAATACTTCTGATTTACGCGCTATGGCAAGGGCAATCCCTACTTTTTGCCGCATTCCTTTTGAGTATCCGCTAACCCTTTTATGAGCGGCATCTTCCTGTAATCCGGCTTCTTTGAGATAAGCAACAGATTCACCATCGGAGAGCTTTATCCCCGAAAGTCCACAAAAAAACTGCAAGTTTTCTACACCCGACAATGAAGGGTAGA
The DNA here is from genome assembly GCA_007125355.1 of Balneolales bacterium. Classification (GTDB taxonomy): domain Bacteria; phylum Bacteroidota; class Rhodothermia; order Balneolales; family Cyclonatronaceae; genus SLDG01. The sequence goes on from SLDG01000113.1 coordinate 2,615, forward strand.
GGGATAAATTTTCGGGTATATACGTTAGTTTTTTCTTCGTTTCTATGGGATGTTCTGTAACATCCAAACCGCTGATTTTTGCCGAACCGTTGCTTGGTTGGATGAGATTCAGGAACAAGTTGATTGTGGTTGTTTTCCCGGCACCGTTTGCACCAAGCAAGCAGTACACTTCTCCCGAATTTATAGTCAAATCGAGATTTGATACGGCGGCGGTACCATTAAAGGATTTTGAAAGTTGGATGGCTTCAAGCATAGTGTTAATTCAAGATGTATAATGAAAAATTTAAAATTGATTTGGTTGGGAGATTACTTCATCACTGTTAATACTTTGTGCCTTTCGGGCTTAGTGGTTCAAACATTAAGCTTCAGGTTCAGTCCAATCCGGCCATTTGTCGGGGAAGACGCCACCGTTTTTGTAGAATTCAACTTCTTCAGGATCACACAGGCATGTGTTTAATTCCTCTAAAAGCTGCTGCTTGTCTAAGTCCTGCCCAATTAAAACCAATTCGTTGAAACGGTCACCGAATTCTTTCGACCACCGGCTCATAATGTGCTCTTCATTTGCCTGAAAGGAGGGATGCTGATTTCGTTGCATCTTTGGCATGGAATCCCACCAAACACCGGCTCTTTGAGTGTTCACAGAGTTGCCTGCCTGACTCCAGCTGATGGCAATATCCGGACGGGAGGCAATCCAAATTAATCCTTTGGAGCGCAGTACGTTTTTTGGCCAGTAGTTATGGATGTAATCCCACAGCCTGCCCGGATGAAAAGGGCGCCGGGTTCGAAGTACAACCGAACTGATTCCGTATTCCTCGGTTTCAGGAGTGTGCTCATTTTCGAGTTCACGAATCCAGCCGGCAGAGACAGAGGTTGTCTCATAATCGAACAAGCGGGTATTTAAAATATTATTCAGGTCAATTTCCGAATGCGTAGTGCGGAATAATTTAGCCACGGGATTCAAGCGCTTAATGGTGGCTTCAATCAGGGATAGTTTTTTCTCATCAACCAGGTCAGTTTTATTAATGAGAATTACATTGGCGAATTCAACCTGATCAATGAGAAGATGTGAGATATTGCGTTCATCTTCGGGGGTGTCGTTCCAGCCGCGGTCGATTAGCGTTTCTAAGGATTCCAGATTATCGTAAAACGTAGATGCATCAACGACGGTAACCATAGTATCGAGGCGGCTGACTTCAGATAGATTGACACTCAGGTCGGGCATATCGAAATAAAAAGTTTGCGCTACAGGAAGCGGCTCCGAAATGCCGGTGCTTTCAATCAACAGGTAATCGAAGCGGCCCTCTTGCGCGAGGCGTCCCACTTCTTCAATAAGGTCTTCCCTCAGCGTGCAGCAAATACATCCGTTGCTCATTTCAACCAGGCGTTCTTCGGTTTTAGACAATGCTCCGGTATCCTCAACGAGCCGGGCATCAATATTCACCTCGCTCATATCATTAACGATGACCGCCACTTTCATTTGTTGTTTGTTGTGCAGAATGTGATTCAGAAGTGTGGTTTTACCTGAACCAAGAAATCCGCTTAAAACGGTTACGGGAAGTTGTTTCATAGATGTGTTTTTGTTTATAAATGCAACAGAGTTGCAAATATAAGGGTAGGGCGGATTAATAGCAACAAAGTTGCATTTACTTGCGATTGTAAAAATACTGGCAAGTCAATCCTGACCGTTTACTTCAATAATACCGGCCGGACAATTTCTTGAGGCTTCGAGATTTGCTTCGTATTCATCATATCCGACTTTAGCGATGTGCACACGTTTTTTCTGCACGCTGCCGATGAGGTTACTTTTGCCGTCTTTATGCGACATTCGCCAGCGGCCGGGAGCCGATTCCGTGCACGCGTTGCATCCGATGCACTTATGCCTGTGGAAAATAATCTGTATCAATTCAGGTGGATTTCGTTTGGCTCAATTTTGAACAGCTTGTCTGAAGCGCGAATTCGTTCAGGCACTTTTATGGATATGGAATGGCCTTTCTTAACCATGTTCACAGGCAATTCAGCTTCGCGGATTTCATCTACTTCAAACCGCACTACACCGGTGGTCGGGCCGGTAATCAAAATAGTATCACCGATTGAAAGCTCGCCCGTTTCGAGTTTGAATTCAGCGACCTCGGCTTTTCTGAAATATTTAATGGCGCGCCCGATGTAGTGCTTTTTTTCTGTGGCTTTTGACCCGTAGGAATCGCTCCATTCGCCGAGCTTTCTGCCAAGGTAATAGCCATCCCAAAATCCCCGGTTAAACACTGTTGAGAGTTCGTTTTTCCACGCTTGCGCTTTTTCGGGCGTAAACGTGTTATTCAGAACAGCATCGGCAGCCTGACGATAGCAGGAAACGGTGGTATGAACATAATCAGCGGAGCGTCCGCGCCCCTCGATTTTTAAAATGCGAACACCGGTATCAATCACTTTGTCGAGAAAATCTATAGTACACAAGTCCTTCGCGCTCATGATATACTCATTGTCAATTTCAAGCTCGTGGCCGTCTTCCTTATCGGTTACAATGTAGCTTCGGCGACAATTTTGGATGCAGGCACCTCTGTTCGCCGACGCGTTATTCGAGTGCAGGCTCAGATAGCACTTCCCCGAAACAGCCATACACAGCGCGCCGTGAGCAAACACTTCAATCCTGATCAGCTCACCTGACGGCCCCGTAATTTTACGCTTTTCTATTTCCCGCGTAATGGATTTCACCTGATTCAGGCTAAGCTCTCTAGATAGCACCATCACATCAGCAAAAGCGGCATAGAACTGCACAGTCTCAATATTTGTGATATTTGCCTGAGTGGAAATGTGCACGGGCAAGCCAACCTGCTTCGCATATGCCATAGCCGCATGGTCGGATGCAATGACCGCAGAAATGCCACTTTCTTTGGCCGTATCTATAATCTTGCGCATCAGGCGGAGGTCGTGGTCATACAAGATGGTATTCAGCGTGAGATACGTTTTAACGTTAGCTTCCTTGCAGCGTTTTGCTATATCGCGCAGATCATCAAGCGTAAAATTCGATGAAGACCGGGCACGCATATTTAGCTGCTCAATACCGAAGTATACAGAATTGCATCCCGCCTTAACTGCGGCCGTAAGGCTCTCAGGCGATCCCGCCGGAGCCATAATTTCAATGGATTGTTGCATTTTTATCGGTCTTTAAAAGGGCTGATTTTAAGCAATGTTTAATATACGAATATTACTAATGGAATTGAAGGTGGTCAAAAACAAATTCAATCAGGAGTCAGGGTGAGCGGAGCAGCGGCTTGGGGTGTATTCGAGTGATTAGGATATTAATCCGCTGCGCAGTCGAATCCCCTGTAGTACCAATATCGTTCTTGCCATTAGAAAAAAATGGTTCGACTACATGCCGGATTACTTTGGTTTGCCATAGTGCATTACGGGGCCGGCATTCCGCTACTAATGACAGAGTTGTATTATCTTCCTAAGGTCAAGCCACATGTCATCCCGCACAGCGCCATTGAGATCAGAGATGGTTTCAGCTAATGGACGCTGGCGCTTGCGAGATGACATTGGTGGTTGCATGACTGTCATATCCATCAAATGTATTTAGCGTAAGCGCGGATATTATGGCCTCACCATGACGGGGTTGTTTATGCTATAAGTGTAAACAAATCAATATTTTATAAGTACAAATTAACATCCCAAAACTAAATTCATTCCTTAACCCATCCCCATAAAAAAACCGAACCCGGTATAATCATCCGGATTCGGTTTTGTGTGTTTTGCTAATGGAGTTGCTTTACTTCACTAATGTCATTTTTTGGGTTTGGATGAAATTACCGGCTTGGATGCGGTAGATGTACACGCCGGATGACAACCTTGAGGCATCGAAATTAACGGAGTAGGTGCCGGCAGATTGGTTTGCGTTTACCAATGTTGCCACGCGTTGCCCCTGAATGTTGAATACCTCAAGCCTTACATCGGATGATTCAGGTAAATCATAACTGATGATGGTTGCCGGGTTGAACGGGTTCGGGTAGTTCTGTCGGAGTGCGAACTCAACGGGGACTTCATTGTCATTTACCGTTGATGTGCTTTGCATAACAGTAGCACGTCCGGAAACATGCAGCCCTTCGCTCCAGAATCCACCTCCATCCTGATGGAAACCGCCATACACATAATCGTGTCCCTCCATTTGGAAACGTACGGCATAGAAGTGTTCTCCAGCCGGCAGGTGAGATCCGGTATTTACTATAAATTCCGAAATATCATCATGCTGCTGATGGAAGTGTCCTTCAACCCAGACTTCTTCTTCCCAAAGTCCCGGATGCACGTTTGAGGTATGGAAACCAACCCACATACGTACCATCTCATCGGCGTGAGCCTGCATTTCTTCTACTACAGTGGCCAAACCGTGGATCATAAAGTCCTCGCCTCGATCAATAGTGACCTCTGAGGGATAATGCAGATTAGCCCAAAGTACCCCGGCCTCAGCTTCATTCACAAACAGGGATACAGGAATCGTAAGCTCAGGTGTCGTCGGCGAATTTGTGATGATAACCATATCCGCAAAATACTCGCCAGGCTGCAGTCCGTTTGCATCTGCCAAAAGCGTAATTTCCACAGACTCACCCGGCGCTATTACACCTGCAACAGGATTGAAAGAAAGAAAATTGACATCCACGCCCTGAAGTGTAAATGCAAAATTTGCTCCAAGTAACCCTACAAAAGGCTCAATATTTACCCAGTCAGTCGCACCCAAATTGAAGATGTCATCCGGATCTACAAACACAGCTTCGCTCTTATCTGATGCTCCCAAACGCCAGAACCATGAATCATCCTGCTCGTTAGACTGTGCACCATTCACAAAAACAACCAGCCAATATTTGCCGGAATCAAGTTGGAGGTTAGCGCCTGTTGCTTCATTGATATCAAGGACAAGAGTTATATTATGAGGATCATTATTTTCGCCAAACACTTTTGAAAAACCATCGGCTCCGGGTGCTGCTTCGAATTTGAAAATATGATTTTCGTTTCCATCTTTTGGGATACCTGCGGGTGCACCGTTATTATCCTCATAAACGTAAAATGTTGCTCCAAATGGATCCAGTTCTTCAGGTGGGAAAAAAGAATTAGAAGCCCCATAAGCTGTAATAAATCCTATTGCTGCACTATTTTCAAGAATAAAACTGTCGGCACCGTATGCACCGACGTCAGTTATTAAGTGAGTACTGAAGACGGCATTAAATCCGGTAGCAGGTTGATCCCAAATGATGTCACTATTCTCATTTATTGCGAAAGTTCCTGAGCTTTGCGACGCGTTTTTACCGACTGCCATGAAATCATGCAGGATCTTCGCTTTTGCAGGTGCATTACCGGCCTTTACAGAAAGTGATTCGCTTCCTGATTCTGCAAAGCTGGAGATGGAATACTCAAGATCGGATTCACCTGTATTTGATAAGATTACTGTAGCGGTGTCATTTTCTCCCTGATTCAATTCAAAAGAGAAATTTTCGGAATCGGCAGAAAGTATTCCGGGATTTACAACCTCACCAACAAGCGATACCATTACATCGCCGGATTCGGCATTACTTAAAATTGTAAGTGTTCCGGACTTTGTGCCTGTGTTCGTTGGAGCTAAAACAATCTCTACCACAGTGCTCTCGCCGGGAGAGAGGGAAAACTCGCTGTTATCTACCAGAAAATCGGGACTATCTGAAGTTACTGAGCTAATTTCAAGTATATCAGTACCGGAGTTTGTTACAATCAGCCCTTCAGATGTATTGCCGCCTGTAAATACAGTACCAAAATCTATTTCTCCCTCAGGAACTGAAATGTCGGGGATACCGGAAACAAAAATGGTCCCGGTTATTTGAGCGGATGAAGTATTAAGGTCATTGCTTAGTATCGTCAATCGATCTAAATATGACCCGCCAATGAGACCATCGGCGCTTACATCAAGTGTTACAGTTTGGGAGCTTCCCGGTGCTACGCTTCCACTTGATGGGGCCGCATTTGTGATAAAGGAATCGGCTCCGCCAAGTCCGTGCAACTCAATCTCGCCGGACCATGAACCTAAAGCAAATTCAGCCCATCCATTTCCAATCCAAAAATAAACCTCTTCAACTTCCTGAGGCGGAATAAACTCAAGGGTTGTATTTACAGCTGTTCCTTGCGAATCTGAGTTTCCCATCCCCCAATTGAATTTCTGGGCAGAATATGCAATAGTACCACCAATCTGCAATAGAACGGAATCATAATCTCCTAAATCGAGTTCAGGCGTGCTCGTGACAAGTAGTGTAAGGTCACTAGCCCAGGTTTGACTGAATCCAAAATTGAGCACGAAATCTGCTGTTACACCTTCAAAACCACCTGAAAGCGCGCCCGTTGCAGGAATAAAGTGGCCACCGCTGATTTCGAAATCCTCAAACTCAATTATTTTTCCGGGGCTTAAAGAAAGTGTCCCCTGGTTAATCTCATATCCTTCGGTTGTCCGATTCATCTCACTCAGAATGGTTGCTGCTTCGGCAGAGAAATCTTCAATCAGTCCAGCACGGTAACGTTCAACTAAATTTCGATTGTTTATTGCATTGAGATTCTCTTCAGATACAATAAACGGTGCTCGTTGTTGCATAGATTGAATCAGATTTGTATTTCCGAGTAATGCTTCCTCCGTATCGAATCTTGGAATGCTAAACAGTAAATCACTTTCGCCCTCGTTAGAAATGGTGATATCGAATGTGGTACTTTCACCGGAGTCGAGAGATAATTCAAAATCAAGGGGATTTACCGAGAATACAGGCACTGGAACGCCAGACCCAACTAATGGAACGGTTAAAACTTCGGCATCTGGCACGGTTGTGCTGAACGTAAATTCTCCTTCAAAATCGTCTGAAGATGCGGGTGTAAACGCAATCGCTATCTGAATAGACATTGACGGGCCGACACTAATTGTTCCTGAAATGGGGATAGAGAACGTGCTATTATCAACTTCAAAATCTGATACTTCCAACGTGGTATTTCCGGTATTTACAATACTCACCGTCAGGTTTTTTGTCTGACCCACAAAGACATCCCCAAAATCGAGTGACGACGGTTCTACAGACAAAGCGGGCATTTCGCTGACGTTCATCACTGCCGGAATAATCTGCTCGGTTTCCTCTGATCCAGTAAGCATCATTCTGAGATTTCCGTTGAACGTGCCTGCATTATATCCGTCCGCATCGAAAGTGGCATCAACTGAAACTGATTCACCCTGCGCGATTACACCCTCAGCCGGATCTAAAGATGTAATGAACAATGGCTGCGCTGACAACCCGAAAAAGCTTACTGTACCTGACCAGGTTCCTTCGCCAGTCCAGCCGTTTCCAATCCATACATACAGATCTTCGATCTCCACAGAAGGATCAAGTATGTACCCTACATCTACCGTTGTACCGGGATTATCAGAATTTCCAACGCCCCATGGCAAACTAAAGCCTGACGGAACATAATGAATAGATCCACCGATTTGAAAAACAGCTGTTTCAGGATTTTCCGGATCGAATTCAGGCTCTGTTGTAAACAGAATGGTGAGGTCACTTGCCCAAGTCAGGTCAGTTCCACCCAAAAAAGTAAAATCGCCGGCAAAACCGGATAAATCCCCTGAAATACTAATTTCATCAACAAGAAGGAATTCACCACCTTGCAGTTCAAGGTTTTCGAATACAATATCGTAAGAAGGCCCTAAATCACCCGACATGGTAGAAACCGGTGCTTCTGAACTCCGTTGCTCAAACCTGTCTATAATTTCGCGTTCGGCAGCAGAAAAATTGGTCTCATTCAAACTAAAATATCGGTTTAATACAGACCGCTCGCGTTGCAGTTCTGAATGATCGAGGTTTGATTCAATTATTTGAGAGAAATTTTGTCCGGAAGCCACGCTTTGTGTTGATTCATAGCCCGGAAATATAAAACTGAGTGCCTCGCTTCCGTTGTTTGTAATCGTAAACGGAACAGTGCTTGTTTGTCCATCCATAATTGTGGTCTCAAGAACTTCAGGTTCAACTTCTACCACGTTCTGAGCATACGCAGAAAAGCCATTTACCAGAAATAAAAAGAAAACCAGAAAAGCAGTTAGTCCTCTGAATTGTGATTTAACATTTGTATTCATAAAACATCCTATGGTTGATTTTGTAAGTTATTCAGTTTTATAACACAAATAGAGAAGCAGGTGACTATCGTATCTGAACTTTTTACAAAATATTTTTAGGGATAGACGCCTGTTAAGCAGGAGTAATACATTAGAGAACTGTGCGTGATGTGGATTCGTTCGGGGTTAAAGATGTTTTGGGGCAAGGCGAAAGGTGAGAAGACGGATAAAAGCGAGTCTCTATATAACTTGTCCCGGTTAGCCGGGATGTTTGGTGCGCTCACCCGAAGCGCCAGCCGGAAAATCAGAAGAACGTTCACGCGGAACAACTACTCAACATCATGCATAAAGAAGC
>SLDG01000104.1 GCA_007125355.1 Balneolales bacterium
GTCTGTTTTTCATCAAATAATATTGTGCCAAAAGAGGTTAGAGTCCTTCCATTACATCGCTTTCAGCCACAAGCAAAATAAACAATTTCTGATGCTAAGCCGAATGATAAAATGAATGCGGAGTGGGGTTATTGTCATGAACTATTGTGGTTAATCAGGAATCAGGGTTAGCGGAGCAGCGGTTTGGGATAAAACTACGGGTTAGGATGGTTGGCCGCTGCATCCCTACGACTTCGTTGCGCTCCGCTCAGAACAAGTTCATCGGCTACATGCCGGTTTGAGTTGGTAAACCATAGCGCAGTTCGAGCCCGGCATTCCGCTCACCATGACTCGGTTGTGCGTAGCTCAAGTGTAAACAATTCAACAACTTATAATTCTGTAACCGAAATCCAGAAATCAGTAGCTCACAATCGCCAACACCCCGCCGGCTCTGTGCATGTATTACTCACTTAAACCGGTTTACGTGGAAATTTCACTTCGTGGGAATCGCTTCGCTCGGTGCGCAGCATTTTAGCCACACCCAGATTTGAATGAGTACAGTATTAAGCTATATCTATATAATTCAATTTTAACCCTAAAAGTTCTATGCTTTCGTGAATAATTTTGGCTAAATACAATACTGTTTTGTAGGCATAATGTATAAAATCAAATACTGTTTTATATAGCTGTTGTTAATAATCCAATACTGTTGTATATTAAATCAGTCTGTTCAAGATGAATAATTATGCCATCGAACTATGTTCAGAAACTTAGAAAATCATTTATTAGACTGGAAAAAACGGAAGAATCGAAAGCCTTTAATTCTGAGAGGCGCGCGTCAGGTTGGTAAAACGTACACAGTGCAAAAGTTTGCAAGGGATAACTATGCTCATTTCTTAAAAATAAATCTGGAGAAGCAGAATAATTTGCATTCCTTGTTTGAAAAAATGGATCCAAAACAAATTATTCAAGAATTAACAGCTCTATTTCAGATTCCTTTGATGAATGAAAATTCATTGCTTTTTATTGATGAAATTCAGGCAGCTCCAAAGGCCATTCGGGTATTACGCTATTTTTATGAGGATATGCCCGAGTTGCATGTAATATCAGCTGGATCATTACTCGATCATACTTTGAATGAAAAGACATATTCCATGCCGGTTGGCAGAGTTGAATTTGCCTATATGTATCCGATGTCATTTTATGAGTTTTTAATCGCTATTGGAGAAAATGGGCTTATGCAGGCGATTCAAAATTATAAGCTAAACGACGCTTTCAGCGAGGTTATACATTCACGCATACTTGAGTTACTTCGCACATACTATTTCATAGGTGGTATGCCGGAGGCGGTTAAGTACTATGTTGATACCAGAGACCTTTCAGGAATTGAGCAAATTCATTCGAATTTAATTTCATCCATTCAGTATGATTTCTCCAAATTTGGTACGCGTAAACAGCAGGATAGTTTGATTGATGTACTCAATTACGCCGCAAGGAACATTGGCAGGAAAGTAGTGTACTCTCATGTGAATAAGAATGCTTCATCATTAACCATTAAAGATGCTTTTTTGAAATTGAAAATGAGCAGAATTATTCATCTTGTCCGGCAAACGAAATCATCATCTGTTCCTCTTACACCCCACAAGCGTAAAGATGTATTTAAACCGATTTTTTATGATATTGGCTTGTTGAATCACCTGGCAGGAATACGTCTTATTGATATTCAAAACTTGTTAACGGCACATGAGGGTTCACTTGCAGAACAGTTCATTTTCCAGGAATTGATATCTAATAATGAGATTTGGAAGGAATTTAAGCCCTTCTATTGGCTGAGAGAAGCAAAAAACTCGAATGCTGAAATCGACTGCATCATTCAACTACAAAACACTGTTTTTCCGGTTGAAATTAAGGCGGGTAAACGTGGAACACTTAAATCATTGCACGTCTATTTAGCTGAAAAGGGTAAAAAAACAGGTATTCGATTTAATGCGGATGTTCCTTCCATCGGCTCAGGCCTTAAAGCAAATCTGAACTTGCTTGATAAAAAACAAATAACCTATAGTCTGATTTCTCTCCCTTTGTATATGGCTGGTATATTGCGGTCTTTGAAAGTGGATGAAGCAGAGGATTGAAAAATCCCTCTTAGTTCTCTGCAAAAAATTCTTTAACAAGCTCCTCACCACGATAATGGCCGATAGATTTAACCGGAGTAGAAACGACTTGATCATGTAATGGGCGCAGGACATTGAAATGAAGATGCGGCTGAGTCGAAAACCCCGTGTTACCGGAAAGGGCGATTGGTTGCCCTGCAAAAATGGTATCCCCTAAAGAAACAAGGCTGCCCATATAATCCAGGTGAACGTACTGCGTAAAGGCTCCTGATTCCGGATGGAAAAGCGTCAGATAGTTTGCAAAATCACGCCATTTGGGCGAGTTTCCTCCATGTTTATATCCCTCGACGACGCCAACTACATAACCATCAGCTGCGGCAGTAATGGTATCACCGATGGCCATATTGAAATCAATGGCGTATCGGGAGAAATCTGTGTTGTGCGAAAAAGATCCGTTATACCCTTGAAGCACAGTATATGACTTGCCTTTTGGGAAGGGTAATTCTAAAACAGGCGGACTAAACGGTGCATTTGGGTCACCTAAAAGTGAGCCAAACCGAATACGGGGCGGTTCCGGGAATTCATCCGTAATAAAAACAAGTGTGGTATCAGCATAACCGGCAACAACCAATGGGAAGGAATCTGACAAAAACTCCTGCACAGTTTCGATTTCAGATGAAGCCAGAAATTGCAACGGGGAGGCTATTGGATTTCCGATAAAAATCATCAAGCTGTCGCCGGAAACCGAAGTCCTGACCTCAGGCATGAATTGTGAAAACCGCTCTTTGGGTAACTGATTGCATCCGCTCGTTACAGTTAACA
>SLDG01000126.1 GCA_007125355.1 Balneolales bacterium
CCGACTGTAATCCCCCTTGTCAGGCTTCCGCTTCGTTGAAGATTTGAGCTTCCGAAAATATCATCCCGTGTAACCCTTGTCCGGACTAATTGCTCTGCATCTATAGCTGTGGTATCATCAGGCGCGGGAGTGTACCGAATCAGTTCTCTGTTAAAATAGACCGGCCGTATATTGAATGGATGCCGTTTATATTGCACACGAATGTGCGTGGAATCAGCATCATGTTCCAGCCAATTATGTGAAATTATTCGAAGATTACCCGAGGGATAGTCAAAACCCCAATTATCTTTAGGTTCAATCTGTTCTCCGGTAGTTTTTTTGTGGATGACAACTGAGTTACGAACTACCCAATGATCAATAAAAAACAGAGAATCGGCCGGTGAAACAGAAAGAATTTTCTCGCCCCTGATTTTTGGCTGTGCCTCTGCATCATCCGCAATGCTGAACACAGCGAACAGCACGAGCGCGGGCATCAGCAAAAATAAGCGGTTTATAGAATCAGGGAGTAAATGTGCCAACGTAACTGTGTTTGAACCTTTAGTAGAAGGCTATGCAAAATCAGGGATTTTCATAGTCTTCTAATACCAATAATCCGGATTAATGAGGCTGACAAATTAATCAAAACCTCTTCAAAACAGTAGCGGCAGATGTATAAAGTTTGTGATTTAAGGGAATGGAATAAAAAAAGGGTACGAGCAAATGCTGTACCCTTTAACCAATATAGAGGATATAAGTTTCAGCAGAATTAGTCTGCCTTTACTACCCAGAATTTAAGAGTAGCGTTAATATCCTTGAGGATATTGACTGTAGCAGTGTATTCACCAAGATTTTTCACATCACTGTCGATGGTAATCTTTTTGCGGTCAATATCGAATCCTTTTTCATTAACGGCATCAGCAAGTTGCTGTGTGGTAACAGTACCGAAAATTTTGCCGTCTTCTCCGGCTGTAACGGTAATAGTTACCGATACTTTTTCGAGTTGATCTGCCAGTTTCTGAGCATTTTGGATTGTTGCTTCAATTTTTCTTGAGCGTTGACGCTGCTCTTCCTCATAAGCACGGATTGCGCTGTCGGTTGCCATAACGGCATACCCTTGAGGAATCAGGTAATTACGGCCGTAACCATCTTTAACCGTTACGAGTTCACCTGCTTCACCTAACTTTTCGACGTCTTCTTTAAGTATTAGCTTCATAAGTATTAAACGGTTATGTGGTTAACGTAAATTTTCTGATACGTATGGTAACAAGCCAATATGGCGGGCGCGTTTTACCGCACGTGTTAGCTGTCGCTGGAATTTAGCGCTTGTACCTGTAACACGACGAGGAAGGATTTTTCCCTGATCGTTAACAAAACGGGTAAGAAGTTTCACATCCTTGTAATCGATATACTTGATACCTGCTTTAGAGAATTTACACTCTCTTGTGCGCAGATTTCCTTTTTTGGGATGCTGTGGATTTTTTAACATGATAAAAAGCTTTTTAGATTAATGGTAGATACACTTAGGCTTGGGCCTCTTCTTCACCTTCGGGGCTGACTTCCGGGAAGACTTCGGGTACGAGGCCTTTCTTTTGCAGCTCGCGGTGTTTTTTCATTTTGTTATCATACTTGATAGAAAGATAACGCATGATGTTGTCGTCGATCTGTAACTGACGCTCAAATTTGGCAATCAGGTCAGATGGTGCATCGAAGTAGGCATTTACGTAATAGCCGCTTCTTTTACCGTCAATCTGGTAAGCAAGACGTTGGATTCCCCACTCGTCCACTTCTTCAATTTCAGCACCGTTATCTTTCAGAAAGTCGATATGCTTCTGAACGGTCGCTTTTATATCTTGTTCATCGAGTACAGCATTTACGATGAACGTGTGTTCATAATAGTTCTTTTTCATTAAGTAACCTTTGGTTGTTTATAAAAAAACAGCCGATGGACGATCCACCGGCAGGCAGACTCGTAATATAAATGTATTTTGGTTAAAAAGCATGCACTATTTTGGGGATGATTCGAGCTGCAGAGTACTGGTTAATTATTGAATTGTTTATAATTGTGGATAGAAAATAGTGTTGCAGGTTACAGGTTTTTCCGTTGTTCGTGCTCTTATCGATCACCAAAAAGCGAATAAACAGATGAGCGAATAAACAAAACCTTCAGTTCCTCAAAATAGCTAACCTGTTAGTTTCACGCTGATTTCGCAGATTTGCGCAGATATTTTTTACGTCAGTGAAAATCTATTCTATTTGACATTTTTACGATTTAAATTCATTTTTGTATATTTTCATTTATATCTGTAATCCTCTCAGTCACCTTGTAACAATGCGTATTAGTTCTGTTATGAAAATATTACTCTGCTTAGTACCTCTCCTTTTGCTTTCAGCCTGCGTGATTGGTGAAAATCTGACTTTTGAAGAAAAAGTTCAGGCGCATATCGAACAAGTTCGAAGTGAAGATGTTAGTGAAATATCACTAAGGATACCTGAGATGGTTGGCGGAAGCAGGGCCTTTTATGATGTGCTAAGGTATCCACAAAGTGCCATGCAGGATGGCGCAACAGGTACGGTTACGTTAGGTTTCTATGTAAATGAATACGGAATAATAGAAAATTTAGAAGTCGTCAGATCCGACAGATCTGATTTTTCACGCGCTGCAATCAGGGCAAAGGAACAAATGTTATATATTCCTTCAGTTACAAACGGAAAACGAGTTGGGGTAAATCATACATTTACTGTTCATTTTCGATTGATGAACTTTTAGTGGTAATAATGAAGAGTTTAGTCTTTTTAACGCTTTTGTTTGTAATATCTGCCTGTGCAGCGAAAGAATAAATATTTAGATGGCTATAAATAGGATCTGATAAATTTAGGAAACTTCAACATTGTTTTTCACTTAAAGTCGTTCATACACCTCAATTAAAAGCA
>SLDG01000077.1 GCA_007125355.1 Balneolales bacterium
CAAATCCTCTGGCTAATAAACGGGCAGCGGCACCCAATCCGCCAAATCCGCTTCCAATTACAATAACTTTTTTCGACATGCTAAAATATTCTAAATATGATGGTTGAAGGCTTTAAAAACTAAAATTTTCATCGCCCTCTGATAATGAAATAATTCAAACCTAATATACCGCTTATTCGTTTCAAGATGTTGGTGTTGCAGTAGATGTTATTTCTTTTTTTAGGAACGAGCGAAGTCAAGTAGCGGAGCGTAATTACCTTGATCAGCCATTCTGATAGACTCAATATAGATATCTCGCACATTGTCTTTTTTAAATAACCTTTTTGCACCCCAGGTAAAGACGGGTTTCTTATAAATATTGTCTATGATTATGTCGGCCATTAGCCTGCTGTGCCTTCCATTCCCATTTGGGAAGCAATGTATAGACACAATGCGATGCTTAAACCGTATTGCTATTTCATCGGGTTTATACACGTCGTTTTCTATCCAAAATAAGGTGTCATCACACAAATATTTGACAGAAACAGGAATTTGCCACTTATCAATCCCAATATTTTTATTCGTCATTCTATAAGAACCAGCCCAACGCCAAACGTTGCCATACATTCTTTTATGCAAACCGCGAATGAATTTTTCGGATAAGATAGTACCAGCTTTAAAAGATTTACCAAGTAGCCACCTTAAGGCATCTTCGATATTTTGTTGTTCAAATTCATCTAATTCACCACGGGTAGCGATGGTCGGAATTAATAAACCATCTTTTTCATCCTCGTCTAGCCCGGATCATTCACCAAGAAATTTTTTTGTTAGCAAGGCGAAGGGGTAAAATCAGCGGAAGGGTACCTAAGTACCCTGAGCATGATTTTTCAACTTTAACGCAGCTAACGGGAAAATTTCGCAGTATTTTAAACACACCCAATTTTGAGTAAGAATAGTGTTTGTCTAAATCCTAAGTATACAATGGTTTATGCTTTGTCATTCTACTAACGTGAATAATTCGGGCAAGGGTGTTTGTCCGTCTATATAGTTTTGGTCTAATCCCACAGAGATTTCGGAATTTCTTTTATTAATTCTTCAGTGTGTTCCTTAATAGCCATTTGAATTCTTTCCTTGGTATTTTCCTGGCCTTCTAACTTCATGTTATTAGAGGTTCGATGCACAATGTTTCGGGCTAATTTCCTGGCTTTTTTTTCAATGTGTTTTTCAAGCGATCGCTCTTTAGGCACTAATCCATATACAAGATCCATATCTAAAGCATTGGCAGTTTCCCTCAAGTTTTTCAATGTAATTGAACCTTCCATTTCACGGAGCTCTGTTTCTCTCACACTTTGCTTTGTTATTGATAATTTGTTTGCTAATTGTTCCAATGTCATACCTAATGCCGTTCTGATTGCCCGAATCCATCCCGTAGGAGGATTTGGATAATCCTGGCATTGCGCAAATTTCTCAATTCTTTTTTCAAGCTGATGTATTTGAAGTCTCTTAGTATTCATAAAGTAAGGTTGTTGCCTGATATAATGTTATTAAAAATAAGGCTATAACCTTATAATCACAAGTAGAAAGTAAGGGTATAGTTTAACTATTTGGGTTGTATTATGCGGGATACGGGTCTGGATTTTGCAAAGAAGTGCTCAGTATGAGTACCAATCTGGTAACAAATAAAAAAAGCCTATGCATAATAAAATCAGCATCTTTGTAGGGACGTTGCATGCAACGTCCCTACAGATGGAGGCTTTGGTGCACTTCAAGATATTGAACGCCCCCGGAAATCTCCCATATCATCTCTGGCAAGATTGATGTAAGAGCAACCTTGGGAGATTTCTCTCGCATACTTTGGGGTGGCAAGAGTAGTAGTTGTAAAAAATAAATTGCCGTTTATGTAAGCCTGCGTTCGAAATGACACTTATTTAGATAATTCCTTCCTTCCTTCCTGCGAGTCTCCCGAAATGTCGGGACAGGTTTTGAGCCTTCGTGCCTGCCTGACTGCATCGGCAGGCAGGCCTGCCTGACTACATCGGCAGGCAGGGTTCAAAAAAAATCAACCGGCCAAATACCGGTTGATATCCCCCACAAAACCGGGCCCGTTATAAACCAGTCCCGTATAAACCTGAATCAAATTTGCGCCCTCATGCATGCGTTCGCGTGCCTGTTCGGGAGTCATAATGCCGCCGGCGCTTATGACCGTTTTTTCATCAGAACACGTATCTCTAATAATTTTTAATTTATCGAGAGCTTTTTGGTGTATTGGATGTCCGCTTAGCCCTCCGGCACCAATCTGCCGTAACAGCGATTCGGGTGACTTCAACCCAATGCGAGATGTACTTGTATTGGTAGCTATAAAACCATCCGCTTCAAACGACTCAGCAATTTTAATGAGCTCTTTCAGGATTTCGCTCGGAGTATCAGCAGAGAATTTGATGAATAGCGGCACATTTTTTTCTGATTCTACACTCCGGATGCCCTCCATTAAAGCACGAAAAGAATCCGGGTCTTCGAACGATTTTCCGTCTCCGGTATTCGGACATGATATATTCAACGTGATGTAATCTGCAACCGACAGCGCCAGTTTGTATGAAATGGCGTAATCATTGATTGCGGCTGTACCACTTAATCCCGTACCCGGTGTTTTGGCAATATTTACGCCAATTGGAATGTTTGAAGTGCGATTTTTTAACCTTTCGCAAATTACCTTGGCACCATCGTTATTCAATCCCATTCGGTTGATTACAGCTTTATCATCAGGCAGCCTGAACATTCGTGGTTTGGGATTTCCGCTTGCCGCCTGTGCCGTAATGCTGCCAACTTCTACAAAACCGAAACCTGTACTTTCTAACAGAGGGAGTAGTTTCGCGTTCTTATCAAAACCGGCT
Source organism: Balneolales bacterium (assembly GCA_007125355.1). Classification (GTDB taxonomy): domain Bacteria; phylum Bacteroidota; class Rhodothermia; order Balneolales; family Cyclonatronaceae; genus SLDG01. The sequence continues at coordinate 2,871 of SLDG01000077.1, forward strand.
GCCAAACCCACGGGATTCGGGAAAGTCAATCCCGATG
>SLDG01000031.1 GCA_007125355.1 Balneolales bacterium
CCAAGGCAGATATCAATTCACTTTCTGTTAATGGGAAAATCAACAATCCGCTTGAGGATAATGCAGATTTTAATCTTGATATCGATTTTGACCTTGATCTCTCAACGGTAGAAAGGTTTTATCCGTTAGAGGGCATTCGATTAGCCGGTGCTATGGTAGTTAATGCCAATGCAACAGGAGAGGTAGCGAAGTCGGAAGATGCACACTTCAATGCAGATGTGAGACTGACAAACGGTTTCATAAAGATGCCTGACCTCGATGAACCTGTAACAGATATGAATGTTGTATTGAATGCAACACAGGATTTAATCCAAATTCAGTCGTTTTCCGCTAAAGCTGCAGGAAATTCGTTATCTCTGAATGGCACGGTTACACAGCCACTTGACGAAAGCCGATCAAGATTTAACCTTACTGCCAACCTCGATGTCGATCTGACTTCCATCCCAAAATTTTATCCTCTTGATACCGATACTCTTGATGTGAGAGGAAAACTCACGTTCAATGGTACTGCAAGGGGATTGGTCGCTGAGGCAGAAAATGCTGTTTTGAATGGCCAGCTAAATCTAAGTGATGGTTTTGTGCGATATCACCAATTGCCAAAAGCACTTGAGGAAATTACGCTGCGTTCTGTATTAGCAGGAGAGAAAATTACCATTAGCAGAGGCAGCATGCACACCGGTGGGAATAATTTCTCTGCAACAGGCGATGTAAACAGATACTTGTCTGATTCGCCAGATATTAATCTATTGGTAAGGGGTGTGTTTATTCTTGATGAAGTGCAGGAGTTTTTTGACATGCAGCCTTTCGTAAACGTGCTGAGAGGCAGGGCAGAGTCAGATTTAAGAGTATCGGGACCGGCTATGGAACCGGAAAATTTACTATTCAATGGCTCCCTGAAAGTCAGTGATTTCCATCTTGAGAGCGATTCGCTGGATTTCCCTGTACGAGAACTAAACGGGGATCTTAATTTCAGTAATCAGCACGTAACATTGAATAGTCTCAGACTGAAATATGGTTCATCGGATTTTAATTTAAGTGGACAAGTCAGGCACTACAAAAGGCTTCTTGAAGAAGAGGGCGACCTGGCTGAGCTACGGGCTTCTTTTTCTTCCAATAAACTTAATGTGGATGAAATCTATGAATATGAGCCGCTGCCTGAAGATGTTGAAAAGGAGCCTTTCCCCATAGAATTGCCCCGAATTCGATCCGTGCTCGATGTGGATATTAAGGAGTTGATGTTTTTTGGGGTTAATATCACAGATATCAAAGGCACCGTTACAGCAGATGATAAACGCGTTGATATCACCGGAGCACAGGCCGGTATGTTCGGGGGAAGTGCATCCGGATCAATGCGTTGGGATGTTCCTCAGCCTGATCGTACCAAAATTACTTTTAACGGCGGCCTGGAAAACGTACGTATTGAAGAGCTTTTTAAACAGGCGAATCCGGCCGGCATGAGAGGAGCGCATCAATTTTTCTCAGGAGGATTCAGCACAACTATACAGTATGCCACCGAACTCGATGTATTTTTAGATCCCATTCTCGAAACAACACGTTCTGATGGGAATATTTCTATGCTCAGGGCAACGATGAATAATCATCCTACTCAGTTGAGGGCTGCTAATATTCTGCGCTCACCACAATTGGAAACATTGTCTCTTGACAACTTACTGTCTGCCATAAAAATAGAAGACAGTATTATGACACTCACAGATATGAATATTACCAGCCGTGATATTGGTATAGTACTAAACGGTACGCAGCATCTCGTTACTGAGGCCATAAATTATCGCGTAACGGTTGTTTTGCCCGGGAATATTGCCAACAATCTTGAGCCGGTGCTTACGAGTGACGGAATCGAAGCGCTGAAAAGAGAGGATGGCAAAGTGGTTATTCCATTACGAATAACCGGCACGACGAGTAACCCGTCCGGCGGGCTTGATACCGAAAAAATACAGGCTCAGATTACAGAATATCTGAGAACCAGGGGTACAGAATCCATCCGAAACAGACTCAGAAACCTTTTCAATTAAAAGAAATCCCATTCTAAGTTCAGGAGAGATATCGGCCATTTTACAGGATTCAGCGGATGCTGTAAGGGAAGAAATACGTACTGTTACCCAAAAACCGTCTAATGATGTATTGGCAGCCGTTGAACTGCCCGGAAAGAAAAAGTTTGAACCGAATACTTATGCGTTCAGCACTCAGAATCAATCTTTTCAATATGTGGACATCATTCAATGCGTTGATTTTGCAAAACCAATTGAAGGGAAGGTTGTACAATTTGAAGATGAAACGTTGGTTATAACGTTCGATGATCCACTGCCTGAACCGGTAATTGAAATCGAAGTAGAGTGGATTAATGATTTTATTCTAAGAAGAACGCTTGATCAGATTGAACATATCTGTGCTGCAGGTAACGATCATCTTTCAAACCGAATTGAAGAAATTTTTGGTGATGCTTCCTTAGATTTGGGTGATAATTCTGAAGAAACAATTTTTGAAGATGGCATGCGAAACAAACAGCAAAAGGAAGCCATCCAAAAAGCGCTCAAAAACCGTGTAACCTACATTTGGGGTCCTCCTGGCACGGGTAAAACTGCCACACTGGGATTTATCATTGCCAATCATTTGCAAAAGGGAAATCGTGTGCTATTTGCATCTAACACGAACCGAGCTGTAGATGTCGGCCTGATGAGTGTGTTGTCTGCATTATCAACAACAGGTGAGTATTTTCCAATGGATAAAATTACGCGCTTTGGCGATAACGCATTGGATAATGAACAACTTACTTCCCTTCAATTTGACGAGCAGTTAAAAAAGAAGAAGGAATTGCTGATTCAGGAAATCAGGCATTCTGAATCTTCAGGAGGTAAAAAAAGACTTATTGAGGATACCATCA
>SLDG01000222.1 GCA_007125355.1 Balneolales bacterium
AGGGATGATTAAACCGGGATTTAGGTCAACTTCAGGCTTGTTCATGTGAAGATGTGGCTTCTATGAAAACAGGTTGTCTGTTTATGTTGCGGGATACCTGTTTTTCACAGAAGGGGTCTATTTGTACTCGTTATTCACGGATTATACCTGTTTTTCATAGCTGAATTGGAAGCTTCACCAACCATGCACTAATACCCCAACCCGCCGCTTAATATCAGCAATTCGATTTCGCGCAGGCGGAGGTCGTTTTGGATTTGAGTTTTTTGGAGTCTGGCAGATAGTAAGCTAAGCTGGGTATCGCGTAGTTCGATGCTTGATAATTGGCCTTGCCGCCTGGCTTCTTCTGCTTGCTCGAATTGGAGTTCCGCCGCTTCTACAGTTGCAGAGGCTATATCAAGTGCGCGCTGTTGTGTGGTAAATGATGCCCATGTGTTTAGTAAATCGGTCTCTACACTGCGCATTATTTGTATTCTGTTTTCTTCACGACTTCTTCGTTCAATGGCTGCGTTTTGAACAGCACGGCGCGTATTAAATCCATCAAACAGGGTGTAACGCAAATTCACAGAAGCGGTGAATCCGTTTTGCTCAAGCGAACGCAGCTGATTGGCGTCATTTTCCTGTTGAATCCAACCGTAGCGACCTTGTAGTGATATTTCCGGGAATCGGCCTCCTGCTTCGAGACGCTGTTGGATTTCAGCCAAATTCACCTCTGCCCGGGAAAGCTCTATACGAACATTTTGATTCAATGCGGAATGTAAGAGTGCTTCAAGTTCTAAGTTGGTATCGGTTATATAATCGTAAACTAACTCCGGTGAATCATCCGATTGCACATCTTCCATCCCCATTAAAAAGCGGAGGTTTCTCCAAGCTTCGTTTCTGCGATTCAGTGCTTGCTCAACTCGAATCCTATCGTTACCGGCATTTACCTCAGCGTTTTGGATATCAAGTTGTCGGGCTGTGCCAAATTCACGGGCATCCCGGGTTCGCTGAACACGCAACTCCGATATCTCCAGGTTTTCACGCTGAATCATGAGCTGTTCTTCGGCTTCAAGGAGTGCCACGAAGCTTTGGGCTACATCAAAAAGTGTTTGTTCAATCACAACCCTCGTACCAAGCTGAGCGGTTTTATCAAATTGCTGCAACTGACGATATCTGTATCGGCCGGAAAATCCGTCGAATAATGTATAGCGTAAATTTACCCCCGCCTGATACGTTCTTGATTGCGCCCCATCAACCGAAATACTTGTGTTTCCTGCATTAGGATTATCGAAATTCGCGAGTTCCAAATCAGTATTGTCTCGCGTGAGTTCCGCCCCGCCAGTGACCTCGAGAACCGGAAGTCTACCCGCATTCCCAAGGGTTACATTATTACGGGCTTGCTCTGCTGTCATACGCTCAATTCTGATAGCATGATTTTGTTGAAGGGTAATTTCAAACGCTTCTTCCAAAGTAAGCGTAGCATTTAAAACCTGGTCTAACTCAGATTGCATTGATTGTGCATTTACTTCGTTGGCAGAAAGTTGAAAGCAGAAAATCATCAGCCATCCGAAAGACAAAACTCCGAACCACTTCTTTGTCATAAATTTTTGGGTTAATGTTTGATTTTGTTTTTTCATAACGACTCCGCTTTCAACTTTTCAATTTTCTTTTGCTCTTTGCGGGCTCTTTCTACCGATTCTTTAGATGGCCATCCGCGTCCGGTTAATGCAACTGCACCACGCTTTATATTATTGGCCAAAACCAGCAGGCAAGGTGCCAATGCAAGGGTCAGGAAGGTACCGAATAGCAATCCATAGAAAACGGTTACGCCCGTCGGTTTCAGAAACTGCGCCCCGATAGATGTCCCGAGCAGTAACGGTGTCAATCCCGCAGCAGTTGTTATGGCTGTTAGCATAATGGGTTTAAATCTCGAAAGCGCCGAGCGATAGACCGAGGAAACAAATCCCCGCCCTTCACGCATATTGTCGTTAAAGCTGGAAAGCAGTACAAACATATTATTGAGCAAAATCCCAATGAGGGCTATTATCCCCAGAAATGAAAAAATACTTAACGGAATTCCGGATACCACATGACCCCATGCAACTCCAATTATGATAAACGGAATGATACTAAGCGTAACAAGTGCCTGCGTTACAGAACGCCCGTTAAGCAATATCATAAAGAGCATGATAAGTAAAATTGCCGGTCCCGCACGGGCTGCAGAATCGGCCGTTTCCTGCGATTGACGCGCCTGCCCCTCAAAAGTAAATTCCACAAAGGGAAACTCTTCCTGTATTTCCGGTAGAATTCGTGATTGAATCATACCCAGAACAGCCGGCACGGGAATATCTAAAGAAGCTACATCTGCCTCAACGCTAATTTCCCGACGTGCATCCCGACGGTTGATGAGAACTACGGTATCCCGCTCTTCAATTTCAACTAAATCACTGAGGAAGAACACACCGCCTGATGGACTTGTAATTCGCATTCTTTCCAGGTCTGAACGGGAGGAACGACCGGATTCATCAAAGCGCACCCAAACTTTCACTTCTTCATCGCCCCGTTGTAAACTTTGTGCTTCAATCCCGAAAAAGGCTTGTCTTACCTGATCGGTAATATCCCGAAGTGTGAATCCTAGTAACTCGGCTTGCGGTTTCAAATTAAGATTCAATTCACGCTGACCGATTTGGTCGTTATCCACCACATCTATGATGTTGTCTTCGGCTTCAAGTTTTGAAACGAGAAGATTTTTGACTTCCCGGAGTTCGTCTAAATCATCAAAACGATGAATCATGGAAATAAAAATGGGCGATCCAAAAGCGGCACCGGCTCCGAATGCAATATTTTCTGCTTCGGGGATGTCGCCCGTCTCCTCCCTAATAAGAGAAGCAATACTAAACGACCTGATATTCC
>SLDG01000253.1 GCA_007125355.1 Balneolales bacterium
CTCTAAAATCATCAATTACCAAATCACACCGATATATTTATAAAAAATTATGCCTGAAATGACAATCCCCAACGCGAATGGATCACCATTATTTGTTCGTCACTTTAAAGCGATGGAGAATCATAAGGCGGCCATTTTTTGTCTTCACGGGTATGCAGAGCATTCAGGCAGGTATGCTAAAACAGCTAAGTTTTTTAATGAGTCGGGTTTTGATTTTTTCTCATTCGACCATCACGGTCACGGCAAAAGTTACGGAAGAAAAGGTTTGGTGGAATCATGGGAGCTTTTGCTGGATGATGCTTCTCATGTATTCAATAAAATTCAGGAAACACATCCCGAAATAGAAAAATGGTTTTTGCTGGGTCATAGCATGGGTGGAGCAGTTGCTGCATTATTGGCGGCTGAGCAAAAGTACGAATTTGTCGGTATGTTACTCAGTGCGCCTTTGTTTGATCAAGTCGCTTCAAACAGCAAGTTAACAATCGCCGTGGGGAAGTTCATTGCCTCGGTGATGCCAAACTGCGGTATTATCCCGTTTGATGCTGATGCCCTGAGCCGTGATCCGGAAGTGATAAAAGCCTATAAATCAGATCCCCTGAATTACAATGGGAAACTTAAAGCGAGAACCGGAGTGCAATTATTAGCCATGATTGAGGCGTTGAAAGAAATCCCGACTAAAATCCATATTCCCCTTTGGATTGGCCACAGCACCATTGACAGACTTACGAGTTACAAAGCATCCCGGTATTATTTCGAGAAAATGGCTTCAGAAAACAAAACTTTCAAGAAATACGATGGCCTGTTCCATGAGCTTATGAATGAGCCCGAAAAAAGGGTGGTTTTGGGGGAAATGCTGCAATGGATTCAAAAAAGAATGTGATTATCAAGCCAATGAATTTACTTGTATAGTTATGCCAAGCCCGTAGCTTTAATCCCCTTGAAAGCATTCGTTCATCGAAATACTCAAATGGAGCCATCAAATTTTATTAAGTTAGGTCTAAATTCAAACATCGTTGATTATCTGTAAAAATAAGTGCCATGGTTTTTTTTGAAGGCATCCTTTTAATTTACTTCGGGTTTATAACCTTATACACACTCGTGCTATCGTTGGCAGGCCACCGAACTGTTGATCCTTACAAAAGCACTTCCGACAAGAAAAACAGGATTGCAGTCTTGATTCCCGCCTATAAAGAAGATGCGGTAATAGTACACTCAGCGGCTTCTGCTTTGAAACAATCTTATCCTACAGAATTTTTTACCGTAGCAGTTATTGCTGATTCGCTCAAACCTGAAACCGTCGAAAACCTCAAAAAACTTGCCATCGAAACCGTTGAGGTAGAATTTGATCAAAGCACTAAAGTAAAATCGCTGAATGCCGCCATGACACAGTTAGGCGATGAATTCGATATCGTATTAATTTTAGATGCTGATAACGTGATGGAATCCGACTTTCTGGAGAAAGTAAACGCGGCATTCAATGCGGGGCACCATGCCATGCAGGGACGCAGGGTGGCAAAAAACCTTAATACTCCTTTTGCAGTGTTGGACGCCATCAGCGAGGCAATAAACAACCATGTTTACAGAAAAGGGCAGGTTGGCGTCGGACTTTCATCGGCGGTAATCGGCTCCGGAATGGCGTTTGAATATGCTTCTTTCAAGAAAATTTTGTCTGATGTGCATGCGGTAGGGGGGTTTGACCGCGTCGTTGAAATGAGCTACATAGAAAGGGGATATAAAATAGCCTATCTCCATGATGCGGTGGTTTACGATGAAAAAATTGACAATCCTGAAAAGTTCAAGAACCAAAGGAAAAGATGGCTTTCAAGCCAATTTGTGTATCTGCGAACCTATTTCACAAAGGGCGTAAAGCTGCTTTTTAATGGTAACGTAGATTATTTCAACCTGTCTATTATTCATACTGTAATTTTACCGCGAATACTCACTGCGGGTTTACTCACTGTTCTCACTTTTCTCGCGATATTGACGGGGAAATGGCTGCATTTTGGTTTCGAGCTATGGCTTGCCATTTGGGCATCGTTCATGTTTACCTTTTTTATTTCAATTCCGGGATCGTTATACAATAAGAAAATGGTACACGCCATATTCTACATCCCTCAAGCCGTGCTGATATTGTTTTTAAGCCTGTTCAGGCTGAAAGGAGCCAATAAAACCTTCATCCACACCCCACACGACAGTGTTGATGTTGATAAATCCCTTACAGAAAAAGAATAAATTTAATCGTGACTAAAAAAGATACACATTCTTTGGTTTCGCTGATTACGGTGAACTATAATCAGGCCGCTATGACGCTTGAGTTTCTTGAAGCCATGGAGAAGCTCACCTATCCCAATTTGGAAATAATTGTGGTGGATAACGCCTCAAAAGAAAATCCCGAAAAAGCTATTAAAGAAAAATATCCCGATACCATTGTGATAGTGAGTGATGAAAATCTGGGATTTGCAGGGGGTAACAATCTCGGAGTAGTGAGGTCTTCCGGGGAATTTGTCTTTTTTGTGAATAACGACATCACCATAACAGAAGATGCCATCGAAAGGATTCTGGAAATTTATGATGAATATCCCGATGCGGGAGTGGTGAGTCCTAAATTTCATTACTATTACAGGCCGGGAATCATTGAGTATGCGGGTTATCACCCTGTAAATGCATTTACAGCCAGAAATGTGCCGGTGGGCGGTCAGGAAGAGGATAAGGGTCAACACGAAAACGTGATTTCAACACACTATGCGCATGGCGGTGGCATGATGGTCTCCCGCAAAGTAATAGATACGGTTGGCATGATGCCCGAGTTGTACTTCCTTTATTACGAGGAATTTGATTGGTGCGAGAGCATAAAAAAAGCTGGATTTAAGATTTACTATCAGCCGAAAGCAACGATTTATCATAAATCATCAGAAACAGTTGGAAAGGTGAGTCGCGTAAGGACATATTACCTGAACCGCAGCCGGATTTTATTTATGAGGAGGAATGTAAAGTATCCCAAATTTCTGTTTTTCGTGTTTTACTTTACTTTTGCCACGTATCCGGTAAATGTGCTGCGTTTTTTGCTTAAGGGCGACTTTGGACATATCGTTTCTTTTAATAAAGCTGTACTTTGGAACCTGGGGTTTAAAGCTATGAGTACCCCATAAAATGAGGCTGGATCGGAAAAATCAGCTGTCACGAATGAGAAATCCTATAAATCAATTAACAGGAAAATTTAAATAACCTGAGATAAAACTATGTGTGGAATAGCCGGATTTATTGATTACAACAAACGCTCAGACGTCGAAATCCTCAAAAAAATGACCGATGCAATGTTGCATCGCGGTCCCGACGACGCCGGATATGAGGTCTACGATACCCCGAATGCACAGATTGGCTTTGGCCAACGCCGTTTGTCAATTATGGATTTGTCGCCTTTGGGACACCAACCCATGCATTTTGAGCATCTCAGCATCGATTTTAATGGCGAGATTTATAATTTCAAGGAAATCAGGGAAGAGCTTATTGAAGCGGGATATAAATTTAAGTCAGATTGCGACACCGAGGTGATTCTGAAGGCATTTGATTGTTGGGGAATGGATTCCGTGCACAAATTTATTGGGATGTTCGCCTATGTGATTTACGATAAGAAAGCGGAAAAAGTCTACGCCGTGCGCGACCGTGCGGGAGTAAAGCCGTTGTACTGGTACTGGAAGAATGATTGTTTCATGTTTACATCGGAGTTGAAAAGCTTCCATGAGCATCCCTCGTTTCACAAAGAAATTAATATGGATGCCGCCGCGCTTTTCCTGCAGTACAGTTACATCCCGGCTCCGCACAGCATTTTTAAAAGTACCCGAAAACTACTGCCCGGACATTTTCTTGAAATTGATCTCAAGACAAGGGAAATCAACGAGAAAAAATACTGGGATGTCTTCGATTATTACAACAAGCCTAAACTGAAACTGTCTGATGTCGAGGCAATCGAACAGGCAGATGAGCTAATGAAATCCTCATACGAATACAGAATGGTGGCCGATGTTCCCGTTGGTGTATTTTTGAGTGGGGGATATGACAGTACTTCTGTGGCGGCGCTTTTACAGACCGGCCGCTCAACAAAGATCAAGACGTTTACGATTGGATTCCACGAGTCGCAGTTTAATGAAGCTGAGGAGGCCAAAAAGATTGCTGAATATCTCGGCACGGAGCACACAGAATATTACTGTACTTCGACAGAAGCGGAAGATATCATCCCGGATATCCCCAACATTTATGATGAACCTTTTTCTGATAACTCTGTGGTTCCAACAATTTTAGTGAGCCGTTTGGCAAGAAAACAGGTAACTGTGGCGCTTTCGGCTGATGGCGGTGACGAAATTTTTGCCGGATACAACAAGTTTAATCAGTCTGTGGGATTTACGCGTTACCCTGCAATCATACAAAAAATTCTTGCGGGGGGGATGTCACTTTTTAATCCTGAGCACATTCCGTATTTCAATAAGAAATACAATTTTGAGAGCAGATATATAAAAATGCAGGAAATTTGGCGCACCCAAAGTCCGGCTGTGGCCATGAAGTACATCAATCAGTACATTACTGACAAAGAGTGCCGCAAATATCTGGATGTCGCCTTCAATGATGTCGATACCGCTTTTGAGCACAGCCATAAACTCAACGACAATGCCGACTGGATAAACAAGTTATTGGCGATAGATTACAAGACTTTTTTGGTGGATAACAATCTGGTGAAAGTTGACCGGGCAACGATGTCGGTAAGCCTGGAAGGAAGAGAGCCTATGCTTGACCATCGCTTGATTGAGTTTTTGGCGCAGCTACCATCTGATTTAAAAATCAGAAACGGAGTTAACAAATGGCTTTTGAAAGAGGTGGTGCACAAATACGTTCCAAAAGAGAAAATGGAGCGTCCGAAAATGCCATTTATTGCTCCGCTCACTGTTTGGTTCCGCGATGAACTCAGAAAGCTCTTCCTCGAATACCTCGACCATGACCGTCTTAAAAAAGAAGGCATCTTCGACGCCGACGCCGTAGTAAAACTAAGAGACACCTATCTCTCCGGCGGCAAAGTAACCCACCAAAAACTCTGGAACATGCTCATATTCCAAATCTGGAAAGAAAGGTGGATGTAAGAGTTGTTCCCCTTGGTTCACGTAGTTAGACTACTAACCCGGATGATTCACTATAAGTTGGAGATAATAAAAGCTATTGTATGATATTGATATACACAGAAAACATTTTATCTCTCAAATTTGAGTCAGGAAAAAAAAGTTTTTCGCCGAGCGAAGCTATTTCTTCCATGTAAACTCTGAGTTCACACTGTCTATTTGCGGTGAATTAAAGGTTGAAACGCTCCGCTATTGAAGGTTGATTCGAAGTTTTAACCTTCAACAAATAACGATTACAAAAGTAGACAAGTTACACCAATTTGCCCTCTTCGCTTTGTTAATAAAAAAAAATCCCCGAATTAGGCGGGGCAGGCTTTGGTGAGAAATCCGGGATAAGTTATTGGGAGAGGGAGCGGAGATGAAAATTTTGGTTTGCGAGTACTTAATAATCGAACTCAAACTGCCAGGAAAATCGTCTTGAGAGATAATCCCGGTTAATGATAAAGTTACTGTTTATTTTACAAAAAAAGAGGACAACGTGGTCAAACGCTGCCCTCTTTAGGGGGTTTTATGATAGAATTAGAGTTGGGCATCCAACTGCTTCTTCAAAACAGCTTTTGGGACAGCTCCTACGATCTGGTCAACAACTTCACCATTTTTGAAGATCAGCAGGGCAGGTATACTGCGGATGCCATATTTCATCGAAATTTCAGGATTCTCATCAACATTAACTTTACCGATTTTAGCTTTTCCTTCATACTCATTAGCGAGCTCTTCTACTACCGGCCCGATTTTGCGACAAGGCCCGCACCATTCAGCCCAAAAATCAACAAGGACTGTACCCTCATTGTTAACGACTTCGGTATCAAAATTAGAATCTGAGAAAGCAATTGTGTTAGACATAATTGAATAAGTTTATTGTGTAATTATTTGTAGTATAATAACGGTGTTAAGCTGAATTTAGTTCATTAAACGCCGTTGTATTTTTTTGAATCTATTCTTTCAAAGATAAGAAATTTCGGCCTCTGTAACGAAGGCGGGTTCCGTGGTTTTTGAACCCTGTCTGCAGCAGGCGGGCAGGCACAAAGTCCCGAAGGCACGAAGCATGGGAGGGGGAAGGGAGCACATTCAGCGCGTCCCTGCTGTCGTTAGAGTGTAGAAATTGTTTAGGGCTTCGTTGCCTGAAATGCCAAACCTTCAAGGTCTTGGAGACCTTGAAGGTTTCTCTCTGGCTAAGATTTGTGCTTTTGGCGTGGACGCTATTTAAATTTGCGCTTGCCGGGGACACACTGCACGTGCTTAGACCGGGCTCTTCGGCTCCGCTCAGAGATGAGTCTGAGCGCCTAAAGGTTAATCGATGAAGTATCAGCTTGGGAGATTTCTCGGGTTTACTATGCCTAAAAAGTACAATATTATTTCTTACCATTCTAAACCCTGGCACTTGTCAACCCTCGAAATGACAGCTTCTTTCTGCAAGCCCCTTTCAGCTTTGAGCTTTTTAAACTTTCAGATAATCCTACGCCTCATACTTCTCCAGCGTCACTTGCTCTTTGCCGAGGATTTTCCTGGCCTGGCGGAGGAAATCATCCGAAGGCTCAACGACGAACTTTCTGGCATTCATTCTTAGTGGTGAGCTGTGCGCGCTTAGGACATCCAGTGTAATGGTGGATTGGCCTTTGTGTTTTTCGCAGAGTTCGGCGAGCTCGGTTAAATCTTCGTCTGAGAGCATTCCTGTTTTCAGGGTCATGCGCAGGCGGATTTTGCCCTGATTTTTATCCCTCAGATTTTCAATTCGTTCGAAATTTCGAGCAATAATTTTTGGGTTTCCGCTTCTTGTATCAAGTTGGCCTTCAACGACTACGATATTGTCAACTGCAAGTAAATTCATGCATTTGTCGAAGGTTTCTGAAAATGCAATCACTTCTACCGAGCCGTGTTCGTCTTCCATTTGTGTAAATGCAAAGGGGCGGCCTTTTCGGTCACGAACCTGCTTCACGGATGTAAGAATACCGGCTGCCATCACTTTGGCACGGTCGTCGAGTTGATTTAATGCATTGTGAGAAAGGGTATGAGAGCAAAACAATCTGATATCATCCTTATATTTATCAAGTGGATGACCGCTCAAGTAGAATCCAATCAGCTCACGTTCTTTTTTGAGACGTTCGATATTCGACCACGGTTTTACGTCTCTGAGTTTGGGCTCCGCAGATTGCTGATTTTGTCCGTTCCCATCCCCGAAAAGGCTTATCTGATTTCGCTCATCATCTTGTTGGCGTCGCACCGCGTAAAGTATGGCATCATCGAGGCTCTCGTAAAGTTGCGCGCGGTTAGCATGGATGCTGTCAAACGCACCTGCTTCAATGAGGCACTCAATGGTCTTTCTGTTACATGCTTTTAGGTCAACTCTGTAAGTAAAATCGTACAGGCTGCTGTATATCCCATTTTCTTCTCTTTCCTTCACCAAGGCGGCAATCGCGTTTGAGCCTGCGCCTTTGATGGCTTCCATGCCGTATTGTATCCTGCCGTCTTTCACTACGAAATTCCCGGCCCCGGTATTAACATTGGGGGCATCCACAGCTATGCCAAGAGCGTTGGCTTCCTCAATAAACAAGGACACCTTTTTGATGTCGTTCATGTTGTGCGTAAGCACCGCGGCCATATATTCGGCTGTGTAATTGGCCTTAAAGTAAGCGGTTTGATACGCAAGAACAGAATAAGCAGCCGAGTGCGATTTATTGAAACCATAACCGGCGAACATGGCCATCTTGTCGAACACTTCTTTGGCCGTTTTTTCATCATAGCCTTTCTCAAGGGCTTTTTGCATGAACTTCTTTTCCTCAGGCGGCAGCAGTTCGGGTTTCTTTTTACCCATTATTCTTCTGAGAATATCCGCTTCACCAAGAGAAAAACCGCCCATTTTCTGAGCTACTTTCATGATTTGCTCCTGGTAAATCATAATTCCGTACGTCGGCTCAAGCAATTCCCTGAGGTCTTCATGGGGATATTTAACTTCCTCTTCGCCATGCTTCCGTTTGATATAATCGGGGATGAACTGCATCGGTCCGGGACGATAAAGCGCGTTCATGGCAATCAAATCGTCTATAACCGTTGGCTTCAACTCTTTCAGATACTTCCGCATCCCGTCAGACTCGAACTGGAATGTGCCAATCGTTTCACCTCGCTGGTACAGCTCAAATGTTTTTTTGTCATCAAGGGGGATGTCATCCAAATTATACTCCACTCCGTGATTTTCCTTGACAAAGCGGATGGCTGTTTTAAGGATGGATAACGTCCTTAATCCCAAAAAGTCCATTTTCAGAAGGCCGCAATTTTCTGAGCTCGGGCCATCGTATTGGGTGATAACGTCTTTCTCTTTCGACAGGGCGACCGGCACGTAGTCAGAAACTTCTCCGGGCGCAATGATAACTCCCGCTGCGTGAATTCCCGTTTGTCTGGCGCATCCCTCAAGTACCCGCGCGTATTTCATCATTTTACGGATGCTGTCGTCGGGCGATTCAAACAGGCTTTGGATTTCATCAGCGGATTCGGGATTTCTTTCCGGATTCAGAATCTTATCAAATGTATCCAATCCAACTTTATCCGGCATTACTTTCGATATCCGGTTTACTTCCTGTAAGGGGACACCAAGTACCCGGCCAACATCGCGGATGGCGGTTTTGGCTTTCATAGTGCCGTAAGTAACAATCTGCGCTACATTATTCCGGCCGTATTGTTCAACAACGTAATCAATAACCGCCTGTCGGCCAAAATCATCAAAATCAATATCAATATCGGGGGGGCTTACTCTTTCGGGGTTCAGGAAACGCTCAAAAAGCAAATCATAACGAAGTGGATCGATGTTAATAATTCCCGTGCAATAAGCCACTATGCTTCCCGCGGCTGAACCCCTGCCCGGCCCAACGTAAACACCTTGCTTTCTGGCCTCGCTGGTAAAACTCTGTACAATCAAAAAGTAACCCGCAAATCCCATTCTCTTGATAATGGCCAACTCCATTTCAATTCGCTCGGTAATTTCGGAAGTCAGCTCTCCGTATCTTTTTCTTGCTCCCTGATACGTCAGTTCCTTCAGGTAATCATCCATGCTCTTGAAACCTTCTGGTACGGCATAGTGGGGAAGAAGCAGTTCTGAGCTGAGTTTTATTTCTTCGACTTTATCTACAATCTGCGCCGTATTGTCAACACTTTCCGGCACATCGCTGAAAAGCTCGAGCATTTCTTCATGTGTTTTCAGATAAAACTCGGGGTTCAGATTGTTGTAATCGTCGGTGAACCTGAAACGGTTTGGATCGTTCAGGTCTGCATTAGTTTGCAGTGCGAGCAGAATATCGTGCGCTTCGGAATCTTCACGATTCACATAATGGCAATCGTTGGTTGCAATCATCGGCACATTGTATTCCTGGCTCCATCTTATAAGCACCTCGTTGCACACATCCTGATCTTTAAGGTTGTGCCGCTGCAGTTCGATATAGTAATCATCCCCAAAAACATCCAAATACCACTCAAAAATCTTCTTCGCTTCTTCTTCGCCCTTTTTTACAATGGTTTGATTGATTTCACTCGCGAGGCAGCAGGTTGTAGCGATCAGCCCTTCGCTGTATTTAATTAGCGTATCTTTGTCGATTCTTGGCTTATAATACAGGCCATCCACAAATCCGATAGAGCATAATTTTACGAGATTTTTGTATCCCGTCATGTTTTTAGCCAGTAAGACCTGATGATATCGGGTTTTGTTGTTCCTGTCTGTAAGGGTAACAGGGGTTACATAAAATTCACAGCCGATAATAGGTTTTACACCGGCTCCCTTTGCTTCATTTACAAAGTTTGGAACTCCAAACATATTGCCGTGGTCGGTAATGGCCAATGCCGGCATATTGGTTTCCTTAGCTTTTTTTACAAGCTGTTTGATGCCGGCGGCTCCGTCGAGAAGGCTGAATTGGGTATGACAGTGTAAATGAGAAAAACGATTCATTGAATACAGGTATTTAAATCAACTTTATAGCTGTTAGTTGTTGAAAATTAAGAGATTAAGGGCAGCTTGTTCAGGCTTTGTTTTATACATAACATACATAAAATTTAGGGCAAAAATCTACTTGAATCTAATGAGATTTCTTTTTTGAGGGATAAATGCCGTTTGTCGCTTAAAAGTTTTGTATAAAATTATGGTCGACACCTGTTCATCGAATATAAGAGAGAGTTTATCGCGCTTTTTTTAGTCAAGTTTTTTTAATTCCACTCTGAATTGTCTGTTGATACTTACTTTTTCTATCGAGCAAAAGACATAGTTTGTCGATGGGTTATTATCTCTTCTTGCTACTTATAAACGATTTCGTCGACACTTAATATAAGTTCATCCTAACAAAACGATCATTGGGGTTATTTAAAGACAAAAAACTGAAGTTCATCGAACTTTAATTGATGTTGCTGTAATCGAAATAAGAGGTCGATTTATCGAGTGTGACTTCATAATTATTAGGTCGAATAAAGATTCGAATTAATCTAATCAAACGAATTTCTCCTTTATATAAGGTGCAAATTGAGCCTGTTGATGAAATGCAGCAATCTAAATTAATAATGGAGAAAAAAATGAAGAGACAATCAATATGGTTAGTGACTTTAGTAGTTATGTTTGCAATGATTTTTGCAGCATGTAAGTCGCCCAGCAGTTCGGGATATGATTCCGACGAAGTTTCTGGTAACGAAATGACGATGGAAGACATCAAAGTTCCCAAAAACTTCAACTGGAAAACATTCGCGACCTATGATATTACATTTGAGGCTGAAGAAGCCGGTCAATTCCAGGTGGTATCAGACAGAGGCACTGTTTACCACAGAGCAAATCTAAATGGTAAAGATGCGTATACCTTCA
>SLDG01000004.1 GCA_007125355.1 Balneolales bacterium
CCCATGTGGAAATCCTTATATACATCCCAAAGGCCATCTTTAATAATGCCATCTAATGCCTGAGCATGGCCAAGTTTTGAACCATTTCGGTGTTTTGGCAGGTAATAGGGTACATTGCTCATGCTTTCCATACCGCCGGCAACAATTACATCGGCTTCGCCGGATTGAATTTGGTTTGCGGCGTACATCACCGATTTCATCCCCGAAGCACAAACCTTGTTGATGGTTGTACACGGTGTGCGTTTATGCAACCCGGCTTTCAATGCTGCCTGTCGGGCGGGAGCCTGACCTATTCCTGCGGTAAGCACACATCCCATAATAACTTCCTGTACTTCATCCTGACTGATACCGGCTTTTTTTATGGCAGCCGAAATAGCCGCCGCTCCGAGTTCCGGCGCTGAAAATGATGACAAGCTGCCGCCAAAAGCACCAATCGGTGTTCTGACTGCGCTAACAATTACTACATTCTTCATAATATTATTTTGGTTTTTTTGGGGATATCTCAGAAACGCCTCTAACGCCTCAGACATCCTTCGTGTTAATAATTTTATCCCGGATTATTCACCAAGAAATTTTCTTGTTAGCAAGGCGAAGGGGGAAAATCAGCGGAAGGGTACCTTAGTACCCTGAGCATGATTTTTCAACTTCAACGCGGCTAACATGGAAATTTCGCAGCACTTTAACCACACCCAAATTTGAGTGTAGACAGTATTTATCAATATACTGAGTATACAATAGTTTATGCTTTAATTCTTATGTTTTCGTGAATAATTCGGGTTATTACTGTTTACTTCTAAATATTTTCTACAAATCAGATTCATCTCTCCATGATAACAACTGCCAGTTTTCGGTTGAATCGGGACGAGTCATTATAAAATTAACCGCCCCATCCGTTCTGATAACATCGGCAGCGTCGAGTATAACGGTCAAATCAAATCTTCTGATCACCTGCGCCTGCGTGGCTTCCACATTTTGGTCAAGCGATATGATATTATTCCACTGAATACGAATATCCTGACTGTTTATAAACAACCGGTATGTGCTGCTCATTTCGTCATTTCTGAACCAGGTAATATCCACATTATTGTCGTAATCCCGGTACGTAAACGTAAAATCAGGATGAATAAGCGGACCGTACAGCGTGGTATCCCTCAATTGATACGCATTCTGAAATCGGACAAAAAATCCCTCAATTGTTGATGGGTCGCCAAGAATATCATCCAAAGGATCCCCGTCTGCAACACCTGGCGCGAACGGATTGATGCATCCCGCCAATCCGATTCCCAAAACCATGGAAACGAAAACAACAAGAATGATATGATGGTCTTTTTTTTGTATCAATCAAATTTTACTGAATGCATGTTCTAAATCTTCTAATAAGTCATCTATATCTTCAATACCGGATGAAATACGAATCAAAGAATCTTTCAAACCCGCTTTATGTCGAACTTCAGCTGGAATGGAACCGTGGGTCATAGATGCCGGATGGCTGATAAGCGATTCCACGCCGCCAAGGCTTTCTGCAAGCGTAAAAATGCGTGTATTCTTCATAAACTCATGCGCCTTCGAAATGGAATCTGATTTCAGCGAGAACGAAACCATTCCACCGAAATCTTTCATTTGCGCTTTGGCTGTTTCATGGCCGGGATGGTCTTCAATTCCCGGATAGCGAACATCTCCAGTTTTAGGATGATTTCTGATATATTCAGCGATTTTCCGAGCATTTTCGCAGGTTCTCTGCATACGTACCGCGAGTGTTTTGATACCACGAAGTGTCAGGTAGCAATCCATTGGGCCGGGCACGCCACCGGTTGTTTTCACCTGAAAGCGCGCGTTCTCAATAATCGCTTTGTTAGAACTTGCAATCGCTCCGCCAATCACATCAGAATGCCCGCCAAGATATTTCGTGGTTGAATGAATAACGGCATCCACGCCTAAATCGAGAGGTTGCTGTAAATAAGGTGACGCAAAAGTGTTATCTACGGCAGTAAGGATATTCCGCTCCTTAGCCAAATGTACTACTGCGCGGATATCCACAATATTCAAAAGGGGATTTGTGGGCGTTTCAATCCAAATCATTTTGGTTGATTTGGTAATGGCGTTTTCTACATTTTGGTGGGATGTCATATCCACAAAGCTGAATTGAATTCCAAATGGCTCGAATACCTGCGTAAAAAGGCGATAGGTGCCGCCATACAAATCGTTGGATGAAATAATGTGATCACCGGGACGGAACATTTTTATCATCGCATCCATAGCAGCGCATCCGCTGCCAAAAGCAGCGCATTCTGTGGCGTTTTCGAGTCCTGCAATCAACTTCTCAAGCGCTGTACGTGTGGGATTCCCGACTCTGGCGTAATCATATCCCTTGTTTACATCCGGTGCCTCCTGTACATAGGTAGATGTCTGAAAAATGGGAGGCATCACCGCTCCTGATGTTTCTTCAGGATGTTGGCCGGCATGTATTACTTTCGAATTGAATTGCATAAAAAATATGATATTTATATTAAAAAAGCGCTTGCAGGATGTTTATAGAAACTAAATATAAGAAACACTTCCATGCTTTTAAACACGTATAAAGTGTTTAAAAGTCGGCTTTGCAGGTTTCAAAGCAAGGTTTTCTGATATTACCAAGCCGGATTAATGTACTGTTCATCTTCAATGACAAATTGCCAATTGCCACGAAACTTACCGAGCCGCCCTATGAATGTTATACTTTGATCTGTACCGGCAATATCTGAGAACCTGTTTCTGACATTAAAAGAAGGTGCCCAAAGGGCGAATGTTTCGCCATTTATCTCAACTTCAAAATCAGCACTTATTTCAGACTCAATCCATAATAACCGGTCGAAAAAGGTACCTTCTGTAAGTTTAGTGTTGCTATAGGCCTGTGGCAGTACAACATCAGACGGATTCGGCATCTGATACGTAACCGGAATCGGGCTCCATTTTTCATCATCTATATATCCGGGGTCCACGAGTGTAATTACGCTGTCGGGATTGTCTTTATAGACAATTCGCAACTTCATGCTAATTGGGAGATGATCAGAATATCCACTTCCAGTGTCAAAGGCAGACCATCGCCTGGGGGCACCGCTGTTGGCATACACATTTTTGCCGTAAAAACGGCCTACATCAAATGAGTTGTCAACGTATTGAAATCCGTGGTAGTCATATAAGCCGGGACTTATCATAATTTGCATAAGTGTACCCCAATATCCACGAAAGGTATCAGACCCTCTTTGGTTGATATCATGTTCGTACCATAAATTATAAACTGCGTTGGTATCTCCATGTTTAACCATACGCTCATCACCAGTAGATTTGAGAATATCGTTTACAGCCGTGACATCCATATAAGTATAGCGATGAGATTGATTATAATCGCTGTTAAAATCGCCCCCAAGCACAAAGTCAACAGCTCGATTTTCTGCCATAATTTCGTCGAGCCTATTTCTCAAAACGGCAGCATTTTGTACACGTATTTTTTCCATTTCGGCATCAGAAGCACGCGATTTCCAGTGGTTATTAAATAACACGATCTCGTAACCATCCACATTAATCCAGGTTTCAAGTATCGGCCGCGCGTCCTCTATAGGATGAGAACGTGTTTTATCGTGTACAATTGGCAGGCGTGAATATATAACATTTTTTTGAACGTGTCTTGGCCTGCCTGTTTCGTCGCGATCATATGCCACCGTCAGATCGTATCCGGTAAGCCCATAATCTTCAAAGCCTTTCAGTAACAATAATTCTGAAGGCAGATCACTAATTTCTTCGTTAAACTCATCTCCCAGCATATCTTCAATATGCATATTACTATAGCGTTTCAAAAAATCCTGAATATCATAGCTCTTCCCATCAGGGAGTGGAGTAAAATCACTCTCCAGTTCCACCAACATCATTATATCGGGCCCTTCGCCATTGTTATACCGTGCCATCAACCGGGTTGTTTTCTGTATCTTAGTAAGGATATGTGCCGGTGAATATAGTGGATTTCCATCCGAATCGTAGGGCTTATAATCTTGAAAAACGGCATAACCGTCTGCATCAAACAAGTTTTCTACATTATGCACAACAAGTTTATACTCTTGCGCTTGAACTTGCAAAAAGCCCCAAAAAATCAGGTAGACACATACATTTACTACAATTTTCATAACGATTGTTTTATATAATTTTAAAGAAAATGAGACCTGATTAACTGCTTTTTTACTGTAATTCGGTTACTCGCTCACGCGCATAATCGGCCTGTTCTGCCATCCCCAAAAACTCATAGACTTTCCAGATTGCATTCCACACCAATGGTTGGTCGGGGTCGAGTTCAGATGCCCTCTCAAGATAATTCAGGCTTTTGTAAAGATAATCCTCAACAATTTCAGCGCGCACAGAGTTTGGATACAGTTGACCGGCTTCATTCAATAAAAAACCGAAGTTTCTGAAATACAAACCTGCTGTCAAATTAGTAAGAATATGATTTTCATTAATTTGGAAAGCTCTCTCAAAAGCGGCTTCAGCTTCATTACTCATATCGGTTAATTCGGCGATATATTCTGAAGCATAACGTGTATCAGAAGCCTCAATCAACACTCTTACACCCGCCAATACTTCATTAGACAATGTTTTTGACAATGCAACGTGGTGATATATATTTTCAGGCTCAATCTCCCCAAGTTGCTCAAGGATTTCCCGCTCCGAAACAGAATCCCCAAGTTTATTGTAGGTATTGGCGATACCGCGCCCTGCATTTACGGAACCTCTGCCGTTAAGCCAGGCATCAGAAAGGTAAATGGCCGCATTATCGTAGTCGCCGTTTCTGTAGAATAAAAACCCCAGCGTTTCGGCTCTTTCCTCGGGCTTCCAGCCACCGCTCTCCGAATCCAGCAACAGGGAAATCGCTTCGTCATAGTAGCCGTTCAAAGAATACACTTGTACCAATGACTGAATAACATTATCGTTTTCGGGCTCCAAAATCAATGCATTTTCAAGGTGTGGACGAGCAGGTAACAACAGGTTACCTGGCTGTTGATTTTGATATCCTGCCATAAAGTTGGCTGCAGATTCATATTCCCTTTGAAAGTTCTTATTTCTTAAAGAGGAAGACTCTTCAATCAGGTCATTTCGCCCGTTTTCAGTACCAATTTCAGAAGCTCTGTTTAAAGCCTCTGCCATTTGTTGGTAATATTGCGCTCTGTCTCCGGCCGGGTAAATCATAACGAGATTCTCAAGAATCCGGGCTTTTGTCAGAAGTGCTTGCGGGTTATCCGGCTGTTGATTTAATCCGCGTTGTACCGATTCAAGTGCAGATTGATAGCGTTGATTTTGTTTGTGCTGCTCGGCTTGTTGCAGGTGATTAGGGCTGCTGCAAGCATAAAGAAACCCGAAGGCCAAAAGTATGGCCATTCGGGTAAAATGTTGTTTCATAGTTATTTATTGATAATAAAGTAATTAATCGTCGAGTCCGGCTTTGCGCATTGCCTCTTGAGCTTCATCCATCATGTCAAGGCGCGTATATACCTGAAAAAGCTTAATCCAGTTATCATCACTGTCTTCTAATTCAGCGGTACGTTCGTAAAACGGAAGTGCTTTTCTGATGTGCTCCATCGCTTCAGCTTCAAGGCGACTCGCCTCACTTATATCATCTGTCAGATTACGCTGATCGAGCAAAGATAATCCACGATTCTCGTTAATTGCTCCGAGCATGTAGTTTGTATCAGGGCTATCAGGGTTTATTTCATGTGAAATCAGCAAATGCTCTTCAGCCTGATCTGCAATTTCGAACTGAAACTCGTTAATCTCTCTGATTTGATTTGCAACCTCTTCAAGTTCTCTTTCAATTCTTTCAATTTCTGACATTCGGGGGTTTGCAGATCTCGCTTCATCACTAAACGCCCTGCGCAGATCGAAATACTTATCATAAAGATCATTAACACTGCTGTTTTCGGCCAAGTAAGCCTGATAAATTTGAGTACCAATAACAAGACGGTATTCGGCATTATTCGGGTCAATTTCAATCAACTCTTCGAGTACCTCAATGGCACGCTCTGTTTCACCTTGCCTGAGGTGAAAGTTGGCGATTTCCTGAACAAAGAATAATTCGGTTGGGAATACTTCTCTTCCTTCCTGAAGAAAATCATACGCTCTATCGTACTGACCCAAGTCGTTAAAGAACAATACAATTCTTTGATAGCGTTCTAAATCCGGCTCTGTATCAATCTCATTAGCTTTAATCAGAGCATCAACGGATTTATCCATTTCACCTTTCATGAAGAACACGGTGGAAAGCGCATCGAATGTAAGTGCTGAGTCGGGAGCAATAATGGCAGCATTCTCAAGGTTTAAAACGGCTGTTTCCAGTACTTCAGGCGGGTTCTCTTCTTCAAAACTAAGCGGCTCAACGGCATCTCTGTAATAGTCCTGCCACCTTGAACGAATAATTTCAACAGAAAGCCTTGATTCATCAGAATCAATTTCCTGCGCCCTGAAAAGCTCTGTAGCCCGTACAAGATTCTCCCGAGCTCTCTCCAGAAACGGCCTTTGTTCTTTCAAAGGCAGGTTTTCGCTTAGCCCGAGATTTCCCATCCCAATATAGTAGTAGGCTTCCGGGTTGTTTGGATTCTCCTCAAGAGCTCGTTCAGCCGCGCTAATTACACTTTCATAATCGGCATTACGCAAGCTTAGCTTAGCGGACTCTATGTTAGGGTCTGCCGCACAAGATGCAAAAAGAACTATTGCAAGTGCAGACAACAGAAATGTTTTTAAATGTTGGATTTTCATAATACGTAGTAATTGATAACAATTATTTGGTTAATAAAAGATCGAAATTGGCGATAGTTGCCAATCTAACCGGCATAAATTATAGTTTTCTTCTTTCAATGACGGTTCTCCACAAGTTTTCCTGTAATAAAAGGCGGAATTTTTACTGATTAAAGATTTTCGGTTTGCTTTACAGCTGTATTCCAATAAACGCTAAGATAGTTAATTTTATGCGTAATGCAATATCCTAAGCCATTGTAATACCGTAGTTTTTTCTCCAGTAAGACTTCAGTAAACATTCGAAAAAATTGGTACATTACCGGCAAACATGAAACAAAAAACCAACCATCCCTGCTATGAAACACAAAATTATCCATACTGAAAAAGCTCCTGAAGCATTAGGCCCTTATTCACAGGCCGTTGTTCACGAAAAAATGGTGTATTGCTCCGGACAAATAGGCATTGACCCGGAAACAGGTGAATTTACAGGACCAAGCGTAGAGGCACAAGCCCGACAAGTAATGACAAACCTCGAACATGTCCTCACCGCGGCAGGCAGTAGTTTCAGCAAAGTACTAAAGTGTACCATTTTTCTCGCCGACATGAACGACTTTGCCCTTGTAAATGAAATCTACGGGGCAAAATTCCCAAAAAATCCGCCCACCCGAGAAACTGTAGCTGTTAAGACTTTGCCCAAGAACTGTCTTGTTGAGATTAGCTGTGTTGGGTATGTGTGATACCAGTATATAATCTATAAATACTCAAAAATTTAGATGTATTTTTCACGATAACGATCATAAAATTAGATGCTGAATAAAGAAAAATTAGAAAACCTAACCAATGAAATCTGGAAAGGTGCCATTAAGCTGAGAGGAAAGTTTAAGGCGAAGGATTACCCTGCTGTTATTTTGCCTATGGTAATGATTAGAAGGATTGAATGCGTTTTAATTAAGAAACGAGAAGAAATTGCAAAAACAATCAAAAAGCAAACACCAAACATTGATGATGCTACGCTTCAAAGAAGAATAAAAATTCAGGAATCAACGCTTACTTTCTATAACAAAAGCAACTGGACTTTAAAAAGCATTTTGAAAGAAAGTGCTTCACAGGTGGAAGCAAATTTTCGTGACTACCTCAATAGCTTTTCCGACAACATCGATGAAATCATTGACAAGTTCGAGTACCGTCAGACGGTAACCAAAATGGTCAAGGAAAAACGTTTATCAAGTATTATTCAGTTTGCTGCGGAAGAGGATTTTAGCCCCGAACGATTATCAAATATCGAAATGGGTTATGTGTATGAAGAGTTGTTACAACGCTTTTCACAAGATGATGCTAAAGATACAGGAGAACACTTCACTCCTAGAGAGGTTATTCGCATTATGGTGGATTTGATGGAAATTGACTTTGACCCAAAAACGGCCAAACAAGCCATTTCTATTTATGACCCTGCCTGTGGTACTGGTGGTATGCTTTCTGTGGCTAAAGAACACATTTTGGACAAAGCCGAAAATGAAGAGCAGGCTAAAAATGTGGAAGATTTAATTCTACTGAATGGACAGGAATTATTGGCGCAAAACTATGCGGTGTGTAAAGCCGACATGATCCTGAAAGGGGAAGCGCATATCAACATTACCCATGGTAATTCACTGATTCCACACATTGAAAGCGTGGAAGACGATGGCGATCAGCATGCAGGCGAACATTTCGATTATATGCTTTCTAATCCTCCTTTTGGTGTGGATTGGAGTCCTTACAAATCGGATGTAGAACGCTTTAAAACCTCAAGGTTCCGTTGGGGAACGCCACCAAGTAATGACGGAGCTTTGTTGTTCTTGCTTACCATGATCGAAAAAATGAAACCGGTTGAGAATGGCGGCTCCAAAATTGCCATTCTTTTTAACGGCTCACCTTTGAGCAACGGAGATGCCACTCAAGGCGAAAGTGAAATACGCAGACATATTCTTGAAAGTGATTTACTCGATACCATTGTGATGTTGCCCGATCAGATGTTTTACAACACGGGTATTTACACGTACATCTGGTTGCTCAACAACAATAAACCTGCCCACAAGAAAAATAAAGTACTCATCATCAATGCCCGCGAGCAATTTGAAAAAGAACCCAAATCTTTTGGAAACAAACGAAACCGTATCACCGATACCCATCGAAAATGGATTGATGACCAATTCAAAGATTGGAAGGAAACCGAATACAGCAAAGTATTTGACCGTACCGATTTCGCTTTTCACAAAGTGGAAGTTGTATTCTGGCAAGAGGATGAAAATGGTGAACAAATGTGGATTAGGGAGCCTTTTACTGTTCAGCTGAATAACGCAAATGCAAATAAACGTTTTGAATTATATGGTGATATGACGTTTTATATTGAAATAGATTCACCTTTTGAAGATGGATACGTCATAAATTTGGAGGTTTATTTTGATGGCACAACTCCTTTTGAAACGCAAATTGCAAGAACGCTTAAAATGCAAGTGCCACAGTTAAAGAGAATGCAAGAAAAAGGAATTAAAAAATGGTTTAAGAAACAATATAAATCGGCTGAATTTCATCACAGGCACTATATTGTGGACAACGAATATATACCGTTTGATAAAATAGCCACAGACAAGGATGCATATATCAATGCCTTTTTAGCTAAGGAGATTGACTATGAAATTATCCGCTGGGAGGAATACGAGCAGTTGGGTTATGAAATACTCCCCAATAAATACTTCTACAAATACCAGGAACCTGAAAGCAGCGATAAGTTGATTGAGGAATTCTGGAAATTGGAAGAAGAAGCGGAAGCATTGTTGAACGAAATCAGATCTTTGTAATGCAGCAGTATTCCTATAAAAATAGCGGTATTGAATGGTTGGAAAAAGTGCCAGAGCATTGGGCCATTCGCAGGCTTTTTAATATCTGCAACTTTATTAGAGGAAATTCAGCTTTTGAGAAAAATGACTTATTGAGTAAAGGCAAATATGTTGCCTTGCAGTATGGAAAAACTTACAAGGTTGAAGAAGTAAACGAAGAGTTTGAATTTTATGTAAATGAAGAGTTTTTCAAAAGTTCCCAAATTGTCGATTTTGGCAATGTGATTTTCGTTTCAACTTCAGAAACAATGGAGGATTTAGGGCATTCCGTTTATTACAACAGAAAAGATACAGGTTTAATAGGTGGAGAACAAATATTGCTGAAACCTAAGAAAAATGTCCTTGATGGAAAATATTTGTTTTACTCATCAAAAGCTTTTAGTAAACAACTTAAAAAGTTCGCAACAGGAATAAAGGTCTTTAGATTTGACCAGCATGATCTAAAAACGATCAACATCCCACTCCCCCCACTCCCCGAGCAAAAAGCCATAGCCGATTACTTAGACAAAGCCTGTGCCCGCATCGACCGTATTATTGCTATTAAAGAGGAGCAGTTGAGGAAGATTGAGGGGTATTACAATTCTCGCATCCATGAAGTAATTACAAAAGGATTAGATAATGGAGTAGATTTATTTGAAAGTGGAATTGATTGGCAAGGCTTGGTCCCAAAACATTGGAAGTGCGAAAAACTATTTAGACTTTCAGATAAAATGGGAAGTGGTGGAACACCTAAAAGTACTAACCAAGAATACTACGATGGAGATATACCTTGGATTCAAAGTGGGGACTTAAATGATGGTTTAGTATCTGAAACGAAAATGTACATTAACGAACGAGCAATTCAAGAATCCTCTGCAAAGATGTTCGAGAAAGGGACAGTGTTAATTGCTATGTATGGTGCCACAATTGGAAAGTTAGGAATTATGGGAATGGATGCAGCAACAAATCAGGCATGTTGTGCAATCCAAGTGGGATCAAAACTAGATTCTGATTTCGTTTTCTTTCTCTTATACGACATGAGGCAATATTTAATTTCTCAAGGATATGGAGGTGGCCAAAACAACATAAGTCAAGAAGTTTTAAAACAACAGTATTTCTTCTTTCCAGAAAAGGATGAACAGCTTCAAATTGTTTCTTATGTTAAAAAGTTTCAAAATCAAATTGACTCATTAAGGGAAAAAGTAAACAATCAAATTTCAACCCTACAATCCTACCGCAAAAGCCTGATTCACGAATGTGTAACCGGCAAGAAGCGGGTTTACATGGGAGCATTAGAAGCAAAAAAGGAAGTAGAAAGTCATGGATAAATTCCTA
>SLDG01000191.1 GCA_007125355.1 Balneolales bacterium
AAAATCTGGAATCCGGATACCACCGTGATTTACAGCTGACCAAAGAGCCGGTAATGACCGCTTTTGAAACCGTGCTGGATGTTCTTGAGGCTTCAAGTCTGTTGATTGCCTCCATTGAAGTAAACCTGGAAAATGTGAACAAAGCCTGTACGCCTGAGCTTTTTGCCGCTGAGGCCGCCAATTTACTGGTAACCGAAAAAGGTATGAGTTTTCGTGAGGCCTATCGCGAAGTTGCCTCGAAGCCTGATCATTGCAATAAGCTGAGCACGGAAATTTTGATGGAGCGCTATGAGCAACTTGGCTCGCCGGGTAATCCGGGGATTGAGAGGTTGAGTGAATTGTTAGGTTGATCTTAGTTTTTTATTTAATATCGTAGGTTTTAAAGTATCGTCACCCTGAGCAGGCGGGCCTGGATGTTTGAGCAAGAGTATGATGTAATTCCCGCCGTCGTCGAAGGGTTGGTGTATTAGGCTTTTATGTAAAATGCTAAAGTCTGAATTTCTGCACTGGTGAATAATTAACTTTAGAACATTCGTTTCTAGTTCAAGCAACACTTCGACGACGGCGAGGAAAACAATGAGATTTCATAGTTAAAATTCGGGCTCGCCTGCTCAGTGTGACATTGTTTCAATTTGTATTTAGTTTGACTATTTTCGTACTTATTAAACAAAAAACTCAAATTAACTATTGATGCAGGGCTTAATTACCCTTATCTTACAACTCTGGGGTAAGTTCTGTACGGCCAGCTCCCTCTGAACTCCATCAGGACCGGAAGGTAGCAGTGGTAGGAGGTCGTAGCGGCGCGATGCAGAGTGCTTGCCCCTTTTTTTATTTTTGCCCCTCTTTTGCAGTATATCCCGATTTTTCCATGTGAGATGCAATCTGTTCGGCATGCACTATAGAGTTCTCTATGAACCATCGGCTCGTATTATATCCCCCGCAAACCACGCCAGCCAGATAAAGTCCCGATACGTTAGACTCCATGGTTTCCGGATTAAAAATCGGGGTGCTATACTTGTCGTTTTCAAACTCAACACCGGCTTTCTCCAAAAAAGAAAATGATGGCTGATAGCCCGTCATCGCCAGCACAAAATCATTGTCGATGGTTACCGTACCATCAGGTGTGCTCAGGTCGAGCTCTTTCTCTCTGATTTCTGACACCGTAGTATTAAAATAGGCTTTAATTGATTCTTCTTTGATTCTGTTTTCTATATCAGGACGAACCCAGTATTTCACGCCCGGTTTTAGTTCGCTTTCTCTGACCGCCATGGTTACATCACAGCCACATCGGTAGGTTTCAAGGGCTACATCTACAGCTGAATTTCCACCGCCGACTACCAGGACTTTGAGTCCGGCATAAGGATGCGGTTCATCGTAATAATGTTTCACCTTTGGCATGTTCTCGCCGGGGACATCGAGCTTGGATGGAATCCCATAAAAACCTGTAGAAATAATCACTTTATCAGCTTTATAGGTTGCTTTCGCTGTTTTTACAATGAAATTTCCGTCATCCCCAGAAATATCCTGAACCTCTTCATATACGTTTACGGTCAGACCATAGGCTTCCTTAACTCTTCTGTAATATTCGAGTGCTTCCCTGCGAGTAGCTTTTGGCCCGTGTGAGATAAAAGGAACGCCCCCAATCTCAAGGCGGTCGGAGGTGGAGAAAAAAATCATGTTTGTAGGATAGTGGAAAACCGAATTGACCAAACAGCCTTTCTCAATGATTTTAAAGGGGATGTTTCTCTTTTTTAATGCTATTCCACATGCCAGCCCTATGGGGCCGGCACCAATTATTATGACCATGTTATTAAAATTATCTATTTATCTCTTGGATAAGGCGAATACCTGCACCGTATAAAAATTTACTCTTCAATCTTGTTTAAACGCACTAAAACTTTTCGGAGTTCGTCGGGTTTTGCTGTGCCAATGAGTAGTTTTTCCTTATTCTTAAACTCAATTTGCAGGCCGTCCTCTCCATCAACATTGTATGCCTTTCCGGCAATGAAACCCTCCCGTATACCCCATCCGCCGTATTCAGAAACTGCGGAGTAGGTTCGCACGTATACTTTTTCAATCGTTTCCCAGGGGTGAAAAGCAAACATGATATGCAAAGGGAAGAAGCGTACATAAATTCCATCTTCTTTAATTGCAGTCTCGAGCTTAATTCTTCGAAAAAGATAAGCTAAACCAATTATCAAAAGCAGTAATACAAACATACTGTTAGATGGAATTTTGATAAATATGATGAGATTGAGCAAAATGACAGCAAAAATTATCAACCAAACCCACCATTGGTTGAATTTTTGAGACTCATAAAACAGCGATTCTTCTTTCATGTGTTTTGATAATTGCTTTTGATGCCTAATAATAGCAGAAGTTATGTAAATAAGAAACTAAAAGTGTTATTGGGATTAGACGAATTGTGGCAGTTATGGGTAATTGCGATAGTCTATATAGTGTTATAAATCATAAAAAAACAATGAAATGGTAGGGACGTTGCATGTAACGTCCCTACGAACATGGAGACACATATGGCATAATTTTAATGATAATAAATGGGAAAAGATTGTGGAAGCAGAAAAAAAAACTTGTTTATAATATAAACTTATTTATATCTTTCTCGTATAGACAAGAGACAACCGGTCAAATTGGCCATTACAAACTAATCACCATTTAATTTTAATAACATGAAAGAAGACACATTTACTCAACAACAAAGCATTGAAGTTATTCGTGAGATGATTCAGCGCTCAAAGCAAAAATTTAGTGAGTATGCAGATATTTTTTTAGTCTGGGGATGGACGATAAATATTGCAGCAGCCATTACCTACATTTATATACTCCAGGGCTGGACTTTCAATCT
>SLDG01000021.1 GCA_007125355.1 Balneolales bacterium
CCACCGATTGCGTTTACAATACCATCAATCACTTTTATATCGAAAACGGCAAGGACTTTCTCTGAAAATGAAGCTGTAGGATTGATGATTGTTTTCTCGTAAGCTTCATCGAAGTTGTACTTGTCTGTCCATACTTGATAAAGACCACCAAAACGCTCACGCAGAGCTCTGTCGGTTTCTTCACCCATATCGTTGTCGTATTTCTTGAATGCAAGCACTGTTGCTGATACCGCGACAGCAATAGCAAGCCCAACGAGTATCCACTTAATTGAGTAAGGTAGTACAAGTGGAACATCTGAAGTAACACCGGACAACCAGTTATGCAACCAATTTATATTCGCGTCAATCCCAAATGAAGTAACAAAAAACTCGGGCACGCCCATGAAACCACCCACAACCGCGAGTCCGGCAAGAACCCAAAGTGGCATAGTCATGTTAGACGGGCTTTCGTGCAGATATTTCTCTGAATCTTCTGCTCCTTTTACTTTCTTCGGAAGTTTAAATGTTCCGTGGAAGGTGGTAAGTGTGAGCCTGAACATATAGAAAGCGGTCATAAACGCAGTCAGGACTGCCATACCCCAAAGGGCGAAATACACGTATCCAAATTCTCCCATCCCAGCGTTAAATACGAAAGCCAGAATTTCATCTTTGGAGAAAAATCCTGAGAATACAGGAATACCGGCGATGGCAAATGTCGAAAGCATGAAGGTCCAGTATGTGGATGGCATATACTTTTTCAATCCACCCATGTACCGCATATCCTGCGGATCGAAGTGGACATCTTTGCCATCGTGCTGCAATTCGTGTTCCACATGATGCATGGTGTGGATAACAGAACCTGAACCGAGGAATAAACAAGCCTTAAAAAAAGCGTGGGTTACTACATGGAACATGGCCGCAATAAAACCACCTGAACCAAGAGCAAGGAACATAAACCCGAGCTGGGAAACTGTTGAGTAGGCAAGTACTCGTTTTATGTCGTATTGCGTAAGTGCAATGGTTGCCGCCACAATAGCCGTTAATCCACCTATCACAGCGACGAGCAGCATTGCCTCAGGAGACATAACGTACATCTCAGAAAAACGGCTGATGAGGTAAATCCCCGAGGTAACCATTGTAGCCGCGTGGATAAGAGCAGATACCGGAGTTGGGCCTGCCATAGCATCAGGCAACCAAACAAACAATGGGATTTGAGCACTTTTGCCGGTAGCTCCGATAAACATCAATACAGCAATCCAGAAAGTAATTTCAGGTGTGAATGCAGCCAGGTTGCTGAAAATCACATCGAATTCGAGGCTACCAACAGCTCTGAAAACCAGGAACATGGCAATAAGAAATGCGAAGTCACCCACCCTGTTGTATATAAAGGCTTTCTTAGCAGCATCTGATTTTGCCATATCGCCATACCAGAAACCAATCAACAGGTATGAACAAACGCCTACGCCTTCCCATCCCAAAAACAAAAGGATAAGATTATTACCCAACACGAGGTTGAGCATCGCAAAAATGAACAGATTCAGATAGGCGAAGAACTTCCAATAGCCCTCGTCATCCTTCATGTAGCCCATGGAGTAGAGATGAATGAGCGCTCCTACCCCTGTAACAACCAAAGCCATAATTATGGAAAGCTGATCTACACGATAGGCTATTTCAGAGGAAAAACTGCCGGCTTCTATCCAGGTGAATAAACGGGCAACAACAGGCTCACTGTCGGGACCCATTGAGAAAAATATTTGAAGGGAAATAAGAAAAGGGATAAAAACACTAATAGTGGCAATTGAGCCGATAAGCGTTTTTTGCTTTCTGTAAGTTTCGAGGCTTAAACCAAGAAGTCCATTAATTAAAAACCCCAGGAGCGGTATGGCTACTACCAGCCAGATATATTCTGCCATTGGATTCATTAACTACAAATTGCTTTAATTTGATTAATTATGTTCAATTCTACCACCTGAGCAAGTTTATTTTGCTGATATCAGCCGTGATGTTATTTCTGAATATGGCGATAACAATGGCCAGCCCGACACAGGCTTCTGCCGCAGCCACGCACAACACAAAAAATACCAGGATCATGCCATGTACATCCCCCATAAAACTGCTGAAAGCGACGAGAGTAATGTTAACGGCGCTGAGCATAAGCTCTACACACATAAATACGACAATGGCATTTTTGCTAATTAATACACCGAGAACCCCGATTACAAAAAGTATAGCACTAACACCGAGATACCATTCAAGTCCGACCATTAATCCTCAACGTTTGATGTTTTCTGAGCCAGCAGCATAGCCCCTACGACGGCTGCCGTTAATAAGATTGCTGTTACTTCGAAAGGGAGCAGAAAGGTGGTAAATAATTCGTCTCCGATTGCCTCTACAGTACCTACCGCTTTTGCTTGTTCTACTGTAAGTTCAGGTAATACCCCTGAGTAACCACCTACTATGTAAAGTAGCTGAGCCAGTACCACTACCCCTAATAAAAAAGCAAATATCTCTTTGAAGTTGATGTGAGATTTTAAGGTATCATCTTCGCCGAGGTTTAATACCATGATTACGAACAGAAATAATACCATAATGGCACCCGCGTACACCAGTATCTGAATTACGGCCAGAAACTGTGCCTGTAGAAGCAGGTAAAAACCTGAAATAGACAACATGTGGAGTACCAGGTATAACGCACTATTGACTGTACTGCCACTGAAAATCATAGCCAGCGCGGTACAGATTGCAAAGGTAGCGATAAAGACAAAAAAGAATGTTTCCATGCGTTAATTTCGTCAAATTTTAAACAAGCCCAAATGTACCCAAAAATCGCGCGGTCTTCAACCACAAATTGAGCTTTTTTGAACTAAA
>SLDG01000158.1 GCA_007125355.1 Balneolales bacterium
ATTCCATCTGAACCTTTGGTTTGAAACTCAACCCGAACCGTTGGTTTTACATTACTGCGATTTGAGCCCTGAACTGAGAAATTATGGGTGTATTTTTTATCAAAACGGATATCCTTTCCTGCGTATATCAGGAATTGCCTTTTTTGATTTGGTTCGAGACTGGTAATTTCGTCGTATGTGTACATGTAAAAATCACCGGTTTCTGAAATTGCAATTCCCGGCACCTCGGCGGAGTCAAATGCTGCTTCAGCAGATGCTGTTCGGTACACTCTGGGACTCCCGCCATGTGATTGAAGAATAATATCCCCAGAGAAGAATCTGAGCGTTACATTATCAAAACGGTTTTCTGACTGATTATGAACAATTGCATACGTTTTCCACTCGGCTTTACCGGTATCTTCGTTCATAATTACGCGATGTTCGGCCGTCCATCCCAAATCACGCAGTACATAAAACAGGTTTAAGTCCTGTCTGCCTCTGTTGTTACTTTTTAGTCTCAGCTGCAACGGCGCCTGCATCCTCGACAGTGCGTCTGCATTATGGAATGTAATGCGAAGGCGTTCAAAATTCGGGATGAGTTGTACCGAGTCATCTGCAAGCCGTAATCGTAATTGATGATTAAAAAGGCCGTCGATTTTTCCGGTGATATCATTATCGGAATGTACAGTAACTCGTTCGCCTTTAAGAAATGGTATAAGTGCTCTCAGGCTTTGGGGATCAGATTCGTGCGTGGATTCGAGTAGTTCGCCATCAAAAAATAAGGTCAGGTTTACCATATCGAACATCATTGGTGTGTTGCTGATTTCGACCAACTGAGTTCCCCGATTCAAATCTGCTGTCCGTCTGTCAAAAACACCGGCATATTGTTGATTATAGAGTGTAATCACCATACCCAATGGTTCTGAAGCCTCCGTTGCCTGCTGCGCAAAACACAAATATGGAAGGAACAACATTCCGAAAAATACAAAAACACATTTAACTCGATTCATAGTATATAGATTAAGTTGAATTTTCATAAGGATACATAGATATTTGATTACAAAAAGTACCAAGCATTCGAAATTTTAACGAATGTAAACTTTATTTTGGTATTTTGTCCGGTATCAAGAAGTAAACTTGCAACTTTGATGCAAATATGACCTTAGAATGAATTTTACTTAAATCGTATGCTCATAGCCCTTATCTCAGATGTTCATGCTAACCTGCCTGCCCTGAATGTTGTTTTAGATGAAATAGACAAAATTAAGCCGGATAAAATCTTGTGTCTCGGAGATGTTGTAGGATATGGCCCTCAACCTAACGAAGTCATAGATATTTTACGTGATCGTAATATACAAACCGTTCTTGGCAACCACGATGCCGCATCGGCGGGTTTATTTACAAGTAAATCATTCAAAGAACCCAACCAAACGCTCATTAAAATCACAAGAGAACTGCTCACAGAAGAAAACAAAAACTGGATTAGGAACCTGCCAATGACACTTGAGGGTGAAAACTGGATTGCCGCACACGCTACTCCGTTAGTCAAAGACCATTGGCCTTATATGGACAGCGGACTTAAATGCATGGATATTCTAAAGCAGATCAAGCACGATTTTTGTTTCATAGGCCATACGCACCGGCCGGGTTTAGTTGCGGATCAATTCGGGGTTATTATCCCCAAAAAAGGAAACCGTTTTGTCATAAATCCCGGCAGTGTAGGCCAATCTCGGGATGAAGACAAAAGAGCATCTTTTTGTACAGTGGATGTTGAAAACTTTACGCGGGAGATTTACAGATGCTCCTATGAATTTGGAGAAACTTTATCTTTTTATGAAGGAATTGGAATGAGCAGAGAACAAGGAAAGAAACTATTGCACCTCGACAGAATGTTTTGATTTTTTTGTGATATAGTGGAAGATATCATCATTTAGTAAAAAATATACTCCGGTCGAAAATGACGGCACAAAAATCTCAAGTTATCATAATTGGCGGTGGAGCAACTGGTTTAATGCTTGGTTGTCTGTTGGCTAAGAGGAATGTGCCTTTTCTGATTCTTGAGCGAAATCAAACCGTTAGCCAACATTCCCGATCTATTGGTATTCACCCTCCTTCAGTTTCGATTTTCAGAGAAATTGGTTTAGAAAGTGAACTACTGAGGTGTGCCAACAAAGTTACAGCCGGTATTGCATTTGTTGAGAGTAAAATGATGGGTGAAATTGATTTTAGTTCCCAAAAAAGTGAGTATCCTTTTATTTTAACGCTTTCTCAAAGTGTTACAGAAAATCTTCTTGAAAAACAATTACTCAAACTCGCACCTGAAAGTTTAATCAGAAATGCCACAGTGCAAAAGATTGATCAAAAACAAGATATCATCCGAATTTCAACATCAGATGGAGCAGAGTACTCTTGTAATTTTCTTATAGGATGTGACGGGAAAAACAGCATGGTCAGAGAGTCAGCCGATATTAGGTTTGAGGGGATAGATTATCCTGATACCTATATCATGGGAGATTTTGAGGATAACGTTGGAAACCGGAATGAGGCTCATGTTTACTTAACAAGAAACGGACTTGTGGAATCTTTTCCTCACGGTGAAAAACTGCGTCGCTGGGTGCTTAAAACAGACACATACATAGATAATTTTGATGCTGTCTTTCTTGCCACAGAAGCAAAAAAACGAACCGGGAAAGCGCCGGATGTTTCTACTAACTGCATGTTAAGCAGTTTTGGTGTTCAAAAACGAATTGCTTCAACATTCAGACAAGGGAATATTTTACTGGCAGGCGACGCTGCTCATGTTGTAAGTCCGATAGGCGGACAGGGAATGAATTTGGGCTGGCTTGATACCGCTCATCTGGCGGGTATTCTGGAAAAACCGGACTCGAAATCTTTTGACAAATATGCAAAATTAAGAAGGCGAAAAGCCATAATTGCGGCCAAACGTGCTGATTTCAATATGAAAATGGGGCGCGCTTTTACATCTGTTTTTCTCAAAAAAATAATGGTGCGATTGCTATTAGCATCCCCAATACAATCTAAATTAGTAAGACAGTTTACTATGCATGGCCTTGAAAGTTGACACAGAGTCAAAATCTTGATCAAAATCGATAGGTATAACTCAATTTAACAGAGCCTTGTGTTTCCAACGGGCGGAATCTGTCTTCTTCTCTTAGCCAGTTCCAGGTGTAGACTAAAAATAAATCGGAACCGGGTGTTAAAATCCAGCGAATGCGGTTATAGAACCCGAGCAGCTCACTTACGGTATCGTATTGTGTGATATTGGTAAAAGAGTAAGTAGTTGTAA
Source organism: Balneolales bacterium (assembly GCA_007125355.1). Classification (GTDB taxonomy): domain Bacteria; phylum Bacteroidota; class Rhodothermia; order Balneolales; family Cyclonatronaceae; genus SLDG01. The sequence continues at coordinate 3,287 of SLDG01000158.1, forward strand.
GGTCTAAATTACTTTGAAAACGCAGCAAATCGGTTGTAAAGTCTCCTTCTGCCAAATCCACCACACTCCGGCTCCAACTCCCTGACAAGTTAATACCCGGATAAGGCCGCAAGGTCAAAGAAGTGCTGTACCCATTTCTGGTGCCTGTCCAGAATCCCTCATACGTATATGAAAAGGCGGCTACTACACGCCTGAAACCGGCGCTGCTCACGTTCATATTCAATGCCCAGCTGTAGTAATCACCCGCCGGAATGATGATGGAATCATCCCTTAAAATATCAAACGGGAACATCAACCTTTCATAATTACGGGTAATATTAACCCACACCTGCTCTCCGCTTTCAAAGAAAATATTGATTGGCCTGAGTGTTGTTGAAACGGATTCAGGCTTGAAATCTATATCAGTTAAATAGGTGTGGCTTAACTCAAATGAAACGGAACGGATGGTGGTGTTTTCTTCAAGTACTCTGGTGTAACCGATAGTTGGCTGTAAACGCCTGAAACCAACTCGGGTTGCGATACCAACAGCAGGATTAAAAGCCTCGCCAATCTCTCTGTAAGATAGGTGACCGAAAAACGGATAGTTAGGAAATGAAAGCCTGATACCCCTGCTCGTTCTGTCCCAAAAAGCACTTTCATCAAGAGCATTATCCGGATTATGCCATACAAAAAATGCCTGAAACTGCAGGTTTTTATCACCAAGAAAGCGTGATGTGTTCAGTTCAAGGTCGTAGCCCATAGTATGCCTGACAGGGAAAAAATCATTCCCAAGAGTTGCTCTACGGGTATAAATAACACCGATACTACTTTCCTCAAAAATGTTATGGCTATATCGTACTACTGTAAAGTCTTCGGTATCGAACGTGTCGTTCCCTGTCCTGATTTGATAGAACCCAAAATTCGCGGTCGAGGTGCGACCAATTGCTCTTGCGCCGAAATGAATGGGTACCGATTCTCCGCCTACAAGCCCGATTCGCCGGCTAAAAAAAGGTGTAATGCCACTGGCAGGCGCGAAATTAAATACACTGGAGCCTTCAAGAAAAAAATCGCGTTGCTCGGGAAATACAAGAGGAAAACGCGTGAGATTTACTCTTCTTTGGTCAACCTCAGCTTCAGCGAAATCGGTATTCACCGTTAGCGATGTGCGAACACCCGGCGTAACACTGTAGGAAATATCAAAACCCGCATCATAATCAAAACTGTTAGTTGCAGAACCATTCAACCATCGCCGCGTTGGTGTAGCAGTTACATATGGCTTAACTTCTAACCCAATGCCCTGATTCATACCCCTGAACCCGGTAAGTAAACCAGAATTCTGGGGCCTGAAAACGCCCTGGTTTCTCCTCCAACCGGCCCATAAAATCTCTTCGTTCTTACGTCTGACCGTACGCTGAAAATTTATACCCCAACCCGATTGGTTTGGATCGAAATCTAAAGTTCTAAAAGGAATTTTTATTTCTGCACTCCATCCATGCGAATCTCTGTGCACCTCTGCGAACCAAATACCATCCCAGGACTTTGAAACACTCACACCCTGCCCCACACTTATCAATCCATCCCCCTTTAAACCCGCGGGATTAATTTCAAAGAAATAGGCATTTCTGCCTGAATTAAACGTATCCAAAATCCACATGAATCTGTCATCTGTACCAATACCCTGATTTCTTCTTTTTTGATAAGCGATGATACCCGACGGGTTACTATCAAAAAACACAGCACCTATGTACAGGTAATTGTCATCATAGGCTACATAGATTTCAGTTTGTTCGGTAGGCTCAGCGCCTTCGACAGGATATTGTTGCCTGAAGTTGCGAATCGGTGTCATTCTCTGCCAGAGAGGCTCATCGAGTTTCCCGTCAATTGTAATAGTCTCGCCGGGTAAGAGTCTTTTGGCTTCGATAATAAATTCGGGTTCAACAGCATTATTTGTATTCTGACCAAAAGTTTTTACAGGGATACATAGCAGAAATATGATAATAATAAATCTTAGAAATCCAGTCATTAAATAATATCAGATAAGTAGCATAATAATTTTTGTAAGATGTTAACACCACTGATATTACGATAAATTTAGTCGCTTAGGCAAGCATATATAAGATAAAAAACGTTAAAAGGGATATACTGCATATACCATATGGATAAATCCATTATTGATGATATCTTGTGTGGGTAAAATGTATAACACATACAATAGCTTCATAAAAATAAAAGACAATATGCCTAAAAAGAAAAATATAGCCCTCATTGCACATGACGCCCGTAAACCAGAGCTGGTTGAATGGTCTAAACACAACAAGGATATTTTAAAACAACACATGCTGTTTGCAACCGGAACAACAGGAAAGAAAATTAGTGAAGAAACCGGTTTAGACATACATTGTTATAAAAGTGGTCCGCTGGGCGGTGATCAGCAAATAGGCGCCAGGATTTCCGAGAATGAAATTGATCTCTTATTCTTTTTTTGGGACCCCTTACTTGCTCAGCCACACGATGTAGATGTAAAAGCGCTGCTTCGGCTTTCTGTGTTATACAATATTCCGGTAGCTTGCAATAGGTCAACTGCGGATTTTCTGATCACATCTGTACTTTTTGGACATGATAAAGATGATTGAGCGTTGAGTCACTCTGGCATCAACCCGCTACAAGAACCGCATTAGCGCAGCGCTCACCATCCATGGCGGCAGAAACTATCCCACCCGCATAACCGGCACCCTCGCCACAGGGGTACAAGCCTTTAATCCGTATATGCTGACAACTTTTGGGATCACGAGGGATTCGAACAGGAGATGAAGTGCGCGTTTCCGGCGCGTGCATAATGGCATCGTTAGTAACATATCCCCGCATGGTTCTGTCGAATTGTCGAAATCCGGCTTTTAGAGCCTTGTGGATGAAATCCGGCAGGACTTCCCGTAAATCCACAGATGTGATGCCCGGCGCGTACGATGTTTTTGGCAGTTTTTCTGATATTCTGCCATTCATGAAATCAGACAGGCGCTGAGCAGGAGCTGTCTGTGTTTTTCCGCCTGCCTCCCAGGCACGTTGCTCAATAGATTTTTGGAATTCCATGGCAGCAAGAGGCCCGAATTGTTTGAATGGATTAAAATCATCGGGATTTAATTCAACTACAATCCCGGAATTTGCAGTTGAGCGCGCCCTTCTTGAAGATGACCATCCATTGGTCACAATTTCACCCGGACTCGTAGCGCAGGGCGCAATCACTCCACCGGGGCACATGCAAAAGGAATAAACGCCTCTTTTATCTACCTGCTTAACGATGCTGTACGATGCCGGCGGCAGATACGGCCCTCTCTCAGAACAGGAATACTGAATGGAATCTATCAACGCCTGAGGATGCTCAACCCGCACCCCAACTGCCAAAGGTTTTAATTCAATTTCAATGCCCTGCCTGTGAAGCATTTCAAAAATATCTCTTGCAGAATGGCCTGTTGCTAAAATTACATGGTCGGACTTATGCACATCTCCAGAAAGAGTTTTCAATCCGGTCACCTTATCACCTTTTAAAATGAGCTCTGTAACTCTGGTATTAAAATGGATTTCACCTCCATGAGCTAAAATGCATTCCCGCATATCTGCGATGATTTTGGGAAGTTTGTTCGTGCCAATATGCGGATGCGCCTCGACAAGAATATCCTGAACAGCGCCAAAACCGGTCAGTATTTCTAAAATTCTTCTTACATCCCCACGCTTTTTCGAGCGGGTATAAAGTTTGCCATCCGAATATGTGCCGGCTCCGCCCTCCCCAAAGCAATAGTTTGAATCCGGATTTACAACATGCTGTACATTAATCCCTTTGATGTCCTTTATTCGGTTTTTGACATCCTTCCCGCGCTCAAGAATAACAGGCTTTTTTCCGGCTTCGAGTAATCGGAGAGCTGCGAACAACCCTGCCGGGCCAGAGCCTACTATCAATACAGTTTCGCTGTTCGTAACATTTTTGTAATCGGGAAGTGTGATGTTTTCTTTTGGGATTTCTTCCCCACAAAAAATCGAGACTTTCAGGTTTATTGCGGGATGTTTTCCTCTGGCATCAACCGATTTCCTGTCTATTCTCACGTGTGAAATCTGTTTTTCGGGGATACCAGATTTTCCCGAGACCGCCTTTTTGAGCAGATGAGGTTCACCGGCAACTTCCGGTTTTAATCGTAATTGTAGATCAGTGGGCATTTGGTGGTAAAGATTTCAAATCAAAAGAATCACAAATCATTAAAAGCCTGCCTTACTCTTGGGTCGCGTTCTTCGGAGTAGCGTTGCTCAAGCAGGTCATTCATTTGTCGGGCGGCAAGAAAATCGATGTTTTGGATCACAGCCAGTCTTACTCGTGGGTCATTATCCTCAGCAAGTCTGGTAAACAAAGGTCTGAGCTCGTCTATTGCTCTGTTTCTTACTAATAGCTCAAATGCTCTGATTCGCATGCTGTAAGGAAATGCTCCATTTAAAATGTCTACAGCGGTCAGGATTGCGGTTTCTCTGTCATTTGTTCTGAAAAGCTCGTCAAGTAGTCCGGCTTTTATAGCATAAGGACGGTCACCAAGTAACACCGATGCCGCGAGTTCCATAAACTGCTCTTCAGGTGCAATATTTCTGAAGGTTGCTATGGCTGCCAGAGCCGGTCCGGTTTCAGACACCGTCATTGCGGTACGGGCGGCCGCCGATATGGATGCCTGATTTCCTTCATAATACCATAGAGCTTCCATCACTGCGGTTAAGACATCGCCCCCGGCATCTCTGGCAAGTGCAATAAACTGCTGATGTGTACCGGAGGCACCGGCAACAATATCTGCAAGCGAGCGAATGAGTGCGGCCTTAACCTGAGGCTCCGTTACGGTTTGCATTAAATCCCCCAATGCCAGTTGAATATCCGGATCATCTCTGAATCTCGGCATTTCGCGGGCCGCTTGTATGCGATCTTCTATGGTTTGCCCTTCTCTCAACTGATGGAGCCAAAAACCGAATTCCTTACGCTCAATAAACTCCAGAATTGAGTCAGAGCCGCCGATTATGGAAACATTTGCTGGCCTTTCCTGTAATTCAAGAACGACTTCTCCGCCGCTTTGATTAAAGTCAATCGTTTTAGTTTCAGAGCCGGATCGGAAATCTAATCGTATTTCCAATTCATACGAGCCAGAAGGCAAGTTATCTCCTGTTTCGATATCAATAACAAGATTTCTGCCCTCATCTCTGAAAGAAAAATCTGCAAGCACTAATACTTTGTCTTTGTGTTCCTCGCTGACTACACGTAAAAGCTGTGGCTCCTCAAAAGGCCGACCGCTGCTCAAAAACCACTTCCTGGAATAATCCTGCCAGCTAAAAACTCCCGAACCAAGCGCCATTAAATTTTGAAGACTGCCCAAAATTATTGAGTGCTTAAACTCCGATAAATCAGAATCTTCTGTTTGATGGTTAAGCTCATTAGCTCTTAATATATTTGTCCATTCGGTAATATTAACATCGGGAAAATGTATGCGATTGAGGTTCCAGCCGGAGCCTCTTTCATCAGCCAGCGCATTTAAAACGGCCAATTGCGCAGAAGCATACTGCCAACCCGGACTTCTCTGATACACACCAAACCACTGAGCGTCGGCAGCCCATTGAATTTGCGATAGTTTATCACCCGAATTTTCAAAAATGAAGGCCATTCCGGCACCATAAGCAGCCGGCTCCCATATATGGTCATCCATCATGATAACATTGAATGCTTCAAAAGGATATTCCTTGCGAATCTTTCTCTGCATAGCAGAAAGATTATTCAATGTATTTCTGAGAATTCCGCTTTTATCTGTATTCAGTGAAGTTTCTGTTTCAGAATATATGCGTACGGGCTTAAATCCGAGTACTGATTCTTCGTAATCTAAGCGTCCGGCTGCAAAAGCTATTCCGGTTACCGGTATAGTGCCTTCTGTAAACCAACGGAATGTAACAGAGCCATCATCTGATGTTACAGATTCATTCAATAGTCCATTCGAAACTACTTTGTTTCCGGCCGGGACCCGAATATGTAATGCAAAACTCAATTCTACATAAGGACTTTCAAAAACAGGAAACCAACTTGCTCTTGCAAATGGAATATTTGAGCTAAAAACAGTACCATTGTGGGATTGCAGAAGTCCGAATGGATTGCGTGTTTCATAAACAATTTCAACTTCAAACGTTCGGTTTACATTTCTCAGATTTTCCGGCACATGAATGCTTAAGAGATCATTTTCGTAGATAAAATCTGCTGAAACTCCGTTCAACTCTACAGATTCAACACTCAGGCCAATAGCATTTAGTCGCAGCGAGTCGGACAGCGAAGAAAACGCCGAAACCTGATAAACCGCACTTCCTGAAAGGTTGACATCATCAACATCGAGATTGAGATGCAGCGCTAAATCATGAAAACGGTAATCCTGAACCGGCCATTTCTCGTAATCGTGCGGCGTTTGGGCGATAAGTGATGCAGAGCAAACCACAAATAGAATCAGAAAAATTATATTACAGTAAAATGCTTTGGTCATTTTTTAATTATGCTTGCTAAAAATATCTAATAATTCCTGTTTTAATTCCGGCGGACATGAAAACCCGTTACCTCCATCAATCCTCGAATTACCGGTTAAATCAGTAAACGAACCACCGGCCTCATTAATTACAGGTAAAAGCGCGGCGGCATCCCAAATATTTAAAACAGGGTCGAGCATTACATCTGCACGTCCCGATGCAACCATTAAATGGCCATAGGCATCGCCCCATGTTCTGTGCGTTTTCACCTTTTTGAGCAGCTCTTCGAATGAGTTCTTATATCCGTACTCATTAAAATACTGCACATCTGAGGTCATTAATGAAGCATTCTTTAGCTCGGTTGTTTTTCGCACAGTAGTTTTGTTTCCATTCAGAAACGCCCCTTTTCCCTTTGCCGCGTACACCATTTCGTTAAGACAAGGCGCGTTTATCACACCAATTACCGGTTCATTCTTAACAGTAATTCCAATCAAATTTGTATAAAGTGGGATACCGTGTATAAATCCTACCGTGCCATCAATGGGGTCAAGAATCCACTGAACCTCAGCGTCTTTATTATGACGCTCGAACTCTTCTCCAAGAATGCCATGATCCGGAAATTTTTCCTGAATCATTTTGCGCATGAGCAGCTCGGCTTCACGATCAGCAATCGTAACCGGAGAATTATCACTCTTCGAAATAATTTCAACGTTTTTTTTGAAATACTTCAGCGTACATTCACCTGCCGCTTTTGCCGTCTTACAAGCAAAATCAAGAATTTCTTCGATATTGAGAGACATAAATGTATTTTTTGTGGATTGGCTCTTCAGAACCTGAACATAATTGTAAAAATACGGATGTTTAATCTCAGACGGTAACTTAAATGGGGATGGGTTTCGGGCCTGCCTGCGGGTGTAGCCTGGCAGGTTTCGGGTAAAGAAGTTATCATTTTTTTGTTTATACTTGTCAATGGCACTACCCCGTCACGGTGAGCTGGCGGGGGCTCAATGTTTATATGGGTTGAGTTCTTATCCCCGCCGTCCCTTCGACTCAGCTC
>SLDG01000338.1 GCA_007125355.1 Balneolales bacterium
AGATTTGAAGTCACTTCTTTCGGTGCCAGACATCTTACCACGAACACAACGTTGGTTCCGGATCAATGGTATCATATTACAGCTACATTTAATGATCCTGTAACATCATTGTACATTAATGGTGCATTAGACAGAACAAATTCTGCCAGTGGGTCAAGGAATATCAGATCTAATCCCGATGGATATGTAATTGGAGCAAACCACTCTTTAAATATGAATTTCTTTACCGGAGATTTAGATGCGATCAGAATATGGGACAGAGAGTTGAGTTCTTCAGAAGCTGCTGATACCTATAACATTAGTCTGACTGGAAACGAAAGTGGTTTAGTTGCATATTGGGAAATGAACAACACCCATGGTAACACTATTTGGTCAGCTGCTGATAAAGCACTAATTGCCGAGTCTTTTAATACACAATTCGTTCCTTCAAGTATACTTGAAGATGACCCATTCAGGCCATTTCTTGTTACACCTGCAAATGGAGCTGTTGATCAGCCGTTTCCTCTGGATTTCGAATGGTCAGAAGTTGATAATGTAAACAGTTATACGATTCAAATATCGGCAACAGAATCATTTAATCAGGTTCTGCAGCAAAGTAACCTAACTCAAAATCTCACGACAGTAAACTCCGGATTAAAGTACGACAGCACATATTATTGGAGAGTTCGATCACATGCAGATTACTTTGCTTCGCAATGGAGTCCGGTATGGTCATTTTCAATGGAACTGCCATTACCGGAACCACCGGACTGGAACCCTGCCGATGGTCAAGTTACCGGTTCTGATGTTTTACTCGTCTGGACAAAGTCACTATATGCTGAAACCTACGATTTGCAAGTATCTGATAACGATGATTTTGACTCTCCATTTGTTGAAGCAAGTGAATTAAGCGAAACTGAATACGAACTTGCTGACCTTGAACCAGGCACATATTTCTGGAGAGTTAGAGCCGAAAACAGAACTGGCCTGAGTGATTGGTCTGAAACACTCAGCTTTACTGTTACTTCAACTTCTACTGAGCCGGTGGATGAAATACCAAATCATTTTGCGTTAAACCAAAACTATCCTAACCCATTTAATCCGTCTACAAGAATTGAATACAGCCTGCCAGAAACAACTCCGGTAAGAATAGATGTATTCTCTGTAACTGGTTCAAGAGTTGCCACATTGGTAAATGGGACTCAAAGTGCAGGAAACCATTCTATTATATTTGATGCTCATAATCTGGCTTCAGGAATATATATCTACAGAATGCAGGCAGGTGATTTTGTAGAAACCCGAAAATTAACATTGGTCAAATAAACCAAAAAAGGCCGCAAATGCGGCCTTTTTTTTCTTTATCTGTTACTAAGTATTAATCTAAAAGCTTTGCTACCACAAAACCAATGATTAACCCGCCGAGGAAGGAGATTCCCACGCCTTGTTCCGGATGCTTCCGTACATAATGCCGGGCATTTCTGTATTCTTTACGAACTTCATTTTCCAGTTTTTCTCTCTCATCATTCAATGAGTTAATCACATTCTCGTAATTTTCTTTGGTTAACAATTTTTCTTTTGTAGAACTCATATATCCTCCTGTATTAATATTGTATATTGTTTATTTGATGTTGAAGGATGCTCGCTTTTTTCTTATTGTACGTCAATTTCAACTTCAGTTTATCGTAACTCATAACGATCGACTAATTAACATTAATATAACAGGTTTTGAATAATTTGCGTTTCAAAGCCAATTAGCTCTATGTCAATAAATGACCTTGAAACCAGGTTTTTACTGTTAAAGCCCTATATAATTGAGGCGGGTATCAAAATAAAGTCTATGCGGGACCGGAATGAGCTTAAAACCCGCATTAAACAAGATGGCAGCATCGTAACTAACGCCGATGAATGGGGAAATGATTTTTTGTGTAAGCATATTCGTCAGCTTTACCCCGAAGAAACGGTAATTGGCGAGGAAAGCAGTGATAAATCTTACAAACCCGGCACAAAGCATGTGTGGTATGTCGATCCTGTGGATGGCACCACGAATTACACCAGTAACTCAAAAGATTACTTTATCCTTGTTGGCTACTGCCGCGATGGAGTGCCTGTTCTTGGCATCCATTATCAACCTGAAACAGGACAGATTATTTACGGTTATAAGGGAATTATGCCCAAACTCTCAATAGACATGAATAAGTCGCAGCCCATAAAAATAGCACCTGCATTCTGGAACGGTTCACCAAGGGTTCACATAAAAACAAAGGATCCGGAAATCAGAAATCAAGTTACCGGCTTTGGCGTAAAAAAAGCGGTGTACACAAAGGGAATGGCAGATATGATAGCTCCCCTTTTCAAAAAATCAGAAGGTTATGTAAGCTTCAGAAGTAATCATTATTGGGATGTTGCCGCTCCGGCCGCCATCATGAGGTCAGCCGGATTTCATATTGCAGCCAATGATCAAAAGCATGAATACAAATCAGCCATGAACGACGGGAATGTAAGAACCAATTTTTTCTATAGCCTGCCACCGGATGTGCCAAAAAAATTTGTGGACCACCTTAAACAGGTTAATCAAAACCGCCGGTAAGTTTTAAACTATTCATCAGCTTTAATCGTGCTTTATCCCCTGCCTCTTGGTATATTCCAAAAAAGCTGCTGAATAATGACAATCACCCTGCAAAAATCAAAAGAAACCAAACACCCTACGGGTGATGATGCACTATTTAAGGATGCGACTAAGAACATTCTCACAGATTTCAACCCGTCTGCGCCCGATGATATTCGTACCTTGCTATCTATGCAGGTAAGATTATTCCTCAATAAATCTATCTCTGCTGTTTCTGTAACCGGATTTATATCAGAAACCTTTGATGTGGCACTTGATAGAATTATTAAGGATGCCATATGTACCCTTGGTGAACCACCCTGCCGATTCATGTTTATGCTCATGGGTTCAGAAGGACGACAGGAACAAACACTCAGAACTGATCAGGACAGTGCGATTGTGTTTGAAGATGGGCCTCATCAGAAATACTTTTTGAGTCTCGGAAAACGAGTATCAGATGCATTGAATTCGCTTGGTGTGCTCTATTGTCAGGGGAATGTTATGGCATCAAATCCAAAATGGGTAATGTCGGTGCAGAACTGGAAGAAGGCATTTTCCCGCTGGGTTGAAGAACCCGAGCCCATGGCTGTGATGCAAGCCTGTATCTTTTTTGACCTTCGTTACGGGTATGGTGATAAGGAATTTGAAACCATCCTGAAACAGCATATCAACAAACTATTGACTGGCAGAAGCGGACTTTTTTTCTATCACATGGCACAAAATGCGCTTAAACATGTAATTCCACTTGGATTTTTGGGAGGATTAAAAAAAAGTGCTAAAAAATCTCTTGATATAAAAAAAGCACTACTTCCCATAACTGACCACGCCCGTATTTACAGCCTTCGTCATGGTATTGAAACTCAAAATACACTCAAAAGGATTGAAAAACTCCACGATGCAAAACTTTTTAAAGGGGCAAATGCGGAAGATGTCATTTACATGTATGAGTTTTTAACTGCGGTTCGTCTTAGAAATCAGCTTGATCAAATGGAACAAAATATTGAACCGAGTAATGTGATAAATCCATCTTTGTTACATGAAGCAACCCGAAGAGATTTGGTTTCATGCATGAAAAACTCAAAGGCGCTGCAACAAAACATTTCCCTTAATTTCAGGGCAGGGTATTGAAAAATATATTACTAAACACAAAGACACGATTTACACTAAGTTCACTAAGGATTAAGGGTTTTGAAGAGTGTTGGAATTGAGAAGTTTGAAAGATATACCTTACTTCGTGTCTTCGAGTCTTCGTGGTTCCCTAAAACGTTTTGAAAATTGGCTCAATATTTTAGTTTAGAATACAGGCTTTCTTTGGAGCTTTTGAGGGCATCTCCTACCGTGATAATTCCTATTTGATTCAGCAGTGGTATCATCTTAGCGAAAATTCTGGCTGTCATTAGCGCATCTCCGAGTGCATCGTGTCTTTTTTCTGACTTGATGTTAAATCTTTCAAATAAGACATCAATTGAGTGTCCCTCCAGGTGCGGGTGTAGAATGGTAGATAGCAAAAGTGTATCGATTACAGGCTGACTAAATGTAACACCCGCCGACTTTTGTTCAAGTTCCAGGAAACGCATATCGAAAGCCGCATTATGAGCAATCAGAATATCATCCCCGCAAAATATGTGAAAATCTCGCAGCACTTTCTGCGATTTGGGCTTATCTGCTACCATCTCATTTGTAATGCCATGAATGGCCGTGCTGTCTTTAGAGATACTTTTCCCTGGATTTATCAGTTTATTGAAAACTTGAGATTCATGGAGTACACCATTCACCATTCTAACACCACCAACTGCAACAAGGCGGTCGCCATCAGAGGGGTAAAGCCCGGTTGTTTCCGTATCAAAAACCACGGCATTAATATGTGCGAGCTTAATTTCAAGAATTTCTTTGGGTGGCGTAATCCTGAATAAGTCAAAATCAAAAGCGCTGACATTATCAGGTGTTTTGGGTTTTTCGGGGATGTGTACTTCAACTTTAGGTAGTATCAAGCTGATGCAATATCCGTTTTTGGTTTCTTCTGTCCACCACTCAGCTTTATGTCGCTTCAAAACGGTACTAAAAGAATATGGTAACTGAATTTTAGCGTAACTTGGTGTTTGTTGCATCCATTCATCAATTTCATTCGTTTCAGGAACCTTGTGTTCAAACTCTATAGATATTTTAAGATATTTTTTAAAGAGACTAAGGTGCATGGCCACAGATTCATCATTCCCAGAGCTTAAAAAAGAAATAAATGAAAGAATGCCTAATGGAAGCGTATAACTGTCGGCCTTTACAGTTACATTTTCTTCAGTGTCGTAAGTTATTTTTATAGCTGTTTCATCTTTCTCCGATTTCATAGCTTTTACAAGCTCAGCTAACCCATAACTACTCATCACCGATAATTCCCTGTCGGTTTCAGTAATCTCCTCCGACTTTTGTAGTGATTCCAGCAATAATTCCATTTTTTGAGATTCATCTTTAATAATTCCCAAAAAATGACTTCTCTGTTTAGTTTCTATATGGGGATAATCAACAAGATTTTCAGCTGTCATTCTGATGCCTGCTGTGGCATCCCTCATTTTTCTAACATTTTCAATTAAACCTGACTCCTTACTCTCATTATGTTTATAAGTAGCAGTTACATCCTTAATCACAAAAATAAACCCATCTTCCCGCTCACCGGTTGGCGAAATTGCAATTACGAAGCCTTTTCTCAATTTTTGATCAGATGATACAGATATAAAATGAAAAGGCTGTTCGGCATCTTTTTTAAGACTTTGTCTGAGTGCGAGTCCAACCATTGCTGAATCAAATATATGCTCAACTGAACGGCCAAGGCCCAGGTAAACCGGCGGGTCATGTTCAGGGTTATATAGCATACTGTACGCAGACGCGTTGAAGAGCAAAATATTACCATCGGAATTGGTAACGATAATGCCATCATCTAACTGTTCGATGATGGCTGCAAGAGTATCCCTCTCTCGCGAAACTCTCTCTGAAGCTTCTTTAAGTTTTTGATCCACTTTAGTCCGCAATTCGTGATATTGACCTGCAGCTGTGTCAATTCTTGATGCCAAAGTGCGCCCGGGTTCTGCTTTTATTTCTTCTTTTAGTACGTGTTTTTCATCCTGAAACCGAAGCGGAAGTTCATCAGAAAGCTTTTCAAGTGGAAGTATAAAACGCTCTTTCAGGTGACTTAAAAAGACGTAATTTATTGCAGAACCAATTAATACAGCTGCGAAAAAAATCCAGAAATAGTCCGATAAAAGAGAAAAAAATGCATCAGAAATTTCCTGAGGAAGAACAATCGAAGTGAGAATCAAAAAAGCTGCAATTGGCAGAATAGCCAAAAAAACAGAAAGAAGAATTACAGAAATAATCCTGGCTTCAACTCGCATTGGGTTTATTTAGTACTTCCTTTACCTTTTCAACCAAAGCCCTGGTAGAAAAAGGTTTTGTAACATACGCGTCGGCACCGAGAGATATGCCTTTAGTGATGTCCTGATCCCTGCCTTTAGCAGTAAGCAGAATTACTTTTATACTTTTTGTATCGTTGTCTTTCCTGAGTATTTGAAGGATTTCAAAACCACTTCTGTTGGGAAGCATAACATCTAATAGAATTAGATCGGGTTTTACTTTTGGCAAAAGGTCAATTGCCTGCTCTCCATTTTTGGCGATGAATACGTTGTAACCATTTTGAGCCATGAGAAACTCAAGTGAGATTACAATATTCGGTTCGTCATCTACTATTAATATCTTTTTGGCCATGCCTGAAAGTAAATATTCATTGCCTTACTTACAAAAAAATTGCAACAGCAACGGTATTATTTTTTTTGAAAACAAAATGTGCCAAAGCCACCTCATTTAAATAATAATGACTTTACTATCACAAAGATAAATTAACTTTATTAGTGAACTTCGTGTCTTGGTGGCTTAGTGTTTATAAAACCCTTGACCTTAGAACACGAATTTCACTAATAATAAGCTATTTGAATTATCCAACAGGGGAAATCAATCCACAAAGCCACCTCGTGTCATTTTAATTGGATCGAGTGCTTTGTCGAGTTCTTCTTCGCTGAGGTCGGTCATTTCAAGAGCAACGTCTTTCAATGCACGGTCTTCGGCGTAAGCTTTTTTCGCTATTTTTGCAGCGAGGTCATATCCAATAACCGGATTCAATGCCGTAACAAGAATCGGGTTTTTGCCTACTTTCTCTGAAATGTTCGACTCCCTTACGATAAGCTGAGTAACAGAGCGCTTTGCAAGGTTTTCAGCTCCGGTTCCAAGAATACGAATGGATTCGAGTAAATTATGCGCAACCACAGGGAGCATCACATTCAATTCGAAGTTTCCGTTTAGTCCGCCAACAGTAATGGCCGCGTCGTTTCCGATAACCTGAGCACAAATCATGTTCGTTGATTCTTCGATAACAGGATTTACTTTTCCGGGCATAATTGATGAGCCGGGCTGAAGCGCTGCAAGCTGAACTTCACCAATACTGCTGTTTGGTCCTGAGTTCATCCAACGGAGGTCATTTGAGATTTTCATCAGGCTGACCGCAACTGTTTTTAGCTGAGCACTGAGTTCTACCGGTGCATCAACAGTTCCCTGCGCCTCGAAATGGTTTACTGCTTCAATAAATGGAAGCGAAGTATATCCCGCGATTTTTTCAGCAAACTTGCGACCGAACTCTTCGTGTGTATTAATTCCGGTTCCCACAGCTGTACCACCCTGAGGCAGTTCATAAATACGCTCTAATGCAAGTTGAACGCGCTTAATCCCTAACTCAATCTGACGTGCATAACCACCAAACTCCTGCTCTACGGTAACAGGCATGGCGTCCATCAGGTGTGTTCTACCGGTTTTAACCACGTGTGCGTATTGTTTTCCTTTTTTCAGTAAGGCTTCACGCAGGGTTTCCATACCTGGAACAAATGTATTCACAGCCGACAAAGCAGCCGCTATACGGATTGCTGTCGGGATAACATCATTCGAGCTTTGTCCAAAATTGACATGGTCATTCGGATGAACTTTCAGGAATGGTTTACCAGCATTTATCGCAATTTCGTTCGCGCGATTTGCAATCACTTCATTGGCATTCATATTGGTTGATGTGCCTGAACCAGTTTGGAAAATATCAACCGGGAAATGCTCGTCTAATGTACCGTCAATAACCTCATTACAAGCCTCAATGATTACATCTGCTACAGCATCATCGAGTAAACTGAGTTCTCTGTTTGCTTCAGCAGCTGCTTTTTTCACATAGCCAACCGCTTGTATAAATTCACGGCTGAAACGAATGCCGCTGATGGGAAAATTATCAACCGCACGCTGTGTTTGTGCGGCATAGTATGCGCCAACGGGTACTTTTACTTCACCCATCGAGTCTTTTTCAATTCTGTATTCACTCATAATATGTACTATTTGTGCCGGTTTTTATATACCGGATTGTTCTTAATTATTTAATTTTGCCGCCAACTTAACACAATTGATCAGAAATATTTTTTTATTTATTTGATACCTTTTGTGCCTTAAAGCGGCTCTCAAAGCCTATTTCTATTAATAATCTTATATTCGTATTAAGATAAGGAATTTATCGGCAATTATTAATTTTTAAGAGGTGCAGATTTTTTATATTTCATTATGTAAGCATTACCAGTAGTTACAGAAAAGCCAAATGCCATGGAAAAATATTTCCCCTTATTCATTGGATTACTGTTATTAGTTATGCCATTGTCTACTTTTGGTCAGAATTCTTCGAATTCGGTTCTAAATGTTGGTATTGAACTCGGTGGTGGACACAATCAGCTATTTATGCATCCTGATTCACCCGGAATGCATGACAGAACTGCTTTTTCAATTTTGCCTACAGTCCGACTGTACGTGAGACTAAATGCGCCCATGGGATTTTCTCTCTATTCTTTTGCTGGCTATAATCAATTTGGTGGAAGAGATTCAAGAAACCTGCCGCTAACAGGTGGAGTTGGGTTTAACAGTCAGGTAACAATTCAAGCTTTGGAGTTTGGATTGTTAGCCCTTTATCGTATTTCAGATTTTAGTTTTGGTTGGGGAGCCAAATATAATCATCATTTGAGTATTTCAGATCGGTTTAACTACTTCATTTCTGCAAGCGCAGATTGGGACTGGAGAAATTACGATGCCTTTTTCACCAACTCCTCCACAAATATTGGTCTTAGAGGCGAGTATCAATTTAATGACAGATTCTCAATTGGGGCAGAAAGTTGGTTTGGTTTAACAGCCCTGCAGAATAATAGCCAAGATGCTACAAATATGCGTTTTAAACAAAACCATTTTCGACTGTTGATAGGATATAACATCTATTAGAACTTAATTTTTTTGCTTAACAAGCGTGTGATTTCACCTTTTAAAGGTTTCAGTTTGTTCAAATACCACAAAGCCATTAAATTAGTCTCTGAACAATAGCTATTTACACAGTGCTTCAACACTAATACAAAGCTACTTTTTGCGTGGACTTCTAATTTATTTGTATGTTTTTTAAAAGAGGATTGTTTTTAATACTTGGGATATTAGTTTTTGGGGGATATTCTTCTCAGGCGCTCGCTAAAGAGGCAACACTGATCTCTACCGATACGTTGAATGTGCAAAATCTCGCGATTACGATTATGCTTGAGGATATTCATCGGGATGTGAATTTACTTCGTAGCGAAGTAACCGCTTTGCAAAATGAGAGTTACCGTCGCACAGATGACCAACTAACCATTGCACTCGACAGGCTTGCCGCTTTAGATGAGCGGTTAATATCTCTTGACAACCGTGTAGCCCGCATGTATGCCGATGTCGGTGGATTTGGCAGTAACTTCACCATTGCCATAGCTATAATGATTTGCATCGCTTTTATTACCATTGTTTTGGTGTGGATTCAGAAGAAAAAACACATCGATCCTGTTACTCTTCAACTCGCACGCTTCGAAGCCGAATTACAACAAATTGATGCCGATAAGACAAAACGTATCCAAAAAGCGATGCAGGAACTTGGCCATAATGATCCCCTTGTGGCGCAATTGTTGAAGAAATATAAACTGGATTGAGTAGCTACGGCACTTTTAGCCTTTATGGAGTGTTTTAAAAACCGGGATAAATTCCGGCTCTATAATATTGGTCATGCCTACGGCATTTTCTTAATGAACCAATTCTGAGTGTGCTCTGATTAATCAAAAAGTACCAAATTAACTCTCGAAGCGTAATTTAGGATAAAACAAACGAGTGAAAATTGCCGCACAAAACGCAATCCGCACCCTCCAAACCTAAAAAATCTACGCAAAATACATAAGACTCTCCTCTTTGCGACTCTGCGCCTCGGCGTGCCCAAACAAATCTGCGATTATACGCGAAATCTGCGTGAGGTTATTTCACGCAAAGACGCCGAGACGCTAAGTTAAACCCAAATTACGCATTAGGGATACATCATTTTGGTTTTATTTGAAATAAGCATTAGTGTCTTTGTGCCTGACTGACTGCATCGGCAGGCAGGCCTGCCTGCTGCATGCAGGGTTCATAATTAACTTTTCGGAGCAGGCTCAATTCTTGTATAGTAACTACATCATTTTCAAGTATCAATCATGTTTAGTCACCCACAGCGAAGTACCCAAAACCTGTAACCTTGCAACCTGTAACACTCTTTTCGAGCATCAATAATAAATTATTTCTAACACATTCAAGAGCGAACATCCCTTCCCTACCCAAAAAGGCCGGCTATATTGCCTCCATCGTGGCTAATAACTTGACCTGTTACATATCCGCTTAAGGGTGAGAGTAGCCATGTGGCGAGTGTTGCGAATTCTTCAGCGGTACCGAATCTGCCGACGGGTATGTGACCCTGCATTTCTTTCTTTGCTTGTTCTTTTGTAATACCGAGCAGGTTACTCCTGTTTTGTATGATGCGCTCAATCGCCGGCGTTTCATGCGAACCCGGCGCAAGCACATTTACCGTAACTCCTTTGGAAGCAATTTCTTGCGACAGTGTTTTGGCAAATCCGGCAATTCCAGCCCTGAAAGTATTGCTCAAAACCAAGTTGGGGATGGGCTGTTTTACAGACTGACTCTCAATAAAAAGCATCCTTCCCCTTCCCAAATCACTAAGAAACGGCGCGCACCGGAGTGCAAGGTCAACTTTCCAGCGCATCACTAACTGATAGGCGGAATCCAAATCAGACAAATTAGAATCCAGCGCAGAACCGGCAGGCGGTCCACCGGCATTGAA
>SLDG01000024.1 GCA_007125355.1 Balneolales bacterium
GCAGCTTCCACGCTCTCTTCAGCAGCTTGTTCGACAAACAAAGGAACGAGCACGTAGCCAGTGGTTTTGCCTGGAGATCGCCGCATGGCCCTGCCTGTGGCTTGGACAATGTCGACGCGACTGCGCCTTGGCGAAAGAAACGCAACCATGTCCACGGCGGGAACATCCACACCTTCGGTCAGGCACCGCGCATTGGACATGACTGCGCGGGATGCGGATCGGAAGTCTCGCATTTCGCGTTCGCGGCGAACGGTCGGCATTTCCCCGTTTACATGAAACGTGTCAAACTCGGGAAGATGTGTACGGATACCTTCGCTCTTATCGGAAACAAACGATTTGGCTGATGCTACCGTCTTATGGAACGTAAACACCTTTTGAACGCCGTATTTTTCTATTGCGTCTCTTAACGCAATCTGGTTGGCCACCTGCCGGGCGCGAACGGAGTCGCCATTCACCAGTACATCGCCGTGCTTGAGCAGTTCGTTGGTCACCATATCGGAGGTAATAACGGATATAATAACCTTGTATCCACAGATGATGCCTCGTTTGGCGGCCTCTGCAAAAGTCAGGCAGAAAGCCTGCGGCCCATAAACTTCCGGGCGGTCCATGGAAAAGACGAGCTGCGCTTCGCCTTCCTGAGTCTTTGTGTGTGGGTTGTAATGGCGTGGTGTGGCTGTCAAAAACAATCGTTTGCGGATGGGCAGGTTCGAATCTTCAAGCGCAAACGCGAAATTTCGGCCTTCGCGGCCAGCAGTTTTGTGGGCTTCATCAAAAATGGCCAAATCGAATGCTTCATCGGATTTCAAAGCTTCACCGACTACGCGTGCTGATTGATACGTTGAAAAAACGACTTTTGTTCCGTTGAAATCTGCGTCGAGAAAATCGCGCACGCTCGCTCCATCAGTCGAAACCTGAAAGTCGAGATCCGTCTGCGTGGTTGAAAGAGAATCCAGCCCTTCTTTCACGGTAGAGTCGGAGCAAACGCACATATAAGCGAGGTTCGGCAAACTCGATTCGCGGAGCCACTCATGAAGAACTTGCCGCATGAGAGCAAGAGAAGGAATAAGCACCAGAATCAGATTTGCTTTATGCTGTTCTGCTATCCACAGCGAAATTAGCGTTTTGCCTGTTCCGCAAGCCATAATTGCAGAAACACGGTCGTTGTCTTGCAGTGCCGGGAGCAAAGCTTCCAATGCTTCGGCTTGGTGGGGCAGCGGCTTCTTTATCGGTGCAATATAGACAGCGTCTTCCAGCCATGCCTCAATTGCACGCAGTTCGTCGATTTCCAGCCTGTCCAAGTCGGAACCTCGAATGCAAAAGAAACCCTGCCGCTCGTTCAACACCGAGGGCAAATCATCGCAATTTGTGAACAAAACCCTGCTTCGAATATGCGGACTATCAGCCAACCCCATGAAAGTGGACAGCTCTCGCCAAGTTAGAGAGGGGCGATTCGTGCGAAATTTGACTTGATAGGCGTTATAATGCCCCAGAAGCGTTTTGAACACGCCATCAATACCGTAATCTCTCGTTGCCAAACCTAGCGTTTTCAGGACTTGTGCTGGAACAGCCGAAAGTGGCCATACATTGGCAGCATCATGCTTGCGCTGGGTTGCCAAATAAGCTTCCGCAAACACCTCGAAAGCATCACCCCGCGACTGCTCATCCGGCAGTGCGGCAATCCGGCTTTCAACATCAGCAAAGCATGTGGCCCCCGTAAACAAGTTATGCTTAACGAACGATGAAGCCTTGGGATGCTGTGCTTTTGACATATTCTACTTCCGCCAGTCTAGTGATTATGGGCAATTCCTCTACAATACCACCTGCCAAATCAAAATTACGCACACTCCTTTGGATATCGGCATGGCAGCAATTATTCCCAACAGCAACGTCTCCTTGTATAGCAATCTTTTGCAAACACTTCAAAGCGAAACGACCTGCTTTTCTCAATGCCAGAACCTTCCGTTTGAATAGATCCTTCCATTTGGCTTCTTCCGTGGCCACCGGACAAGTCATCCGACAAGCTGGTGTGGAGTTCGGCAAACAGGGCAATTAGCAATTAGAGACTGGCTTTGGGGGTATTGAGCAAGCATTCGCGGCGGCCACCGGACAAGTGACCGGACAAGTCATTCCGTTCTCTTTAGAGGCAACCGGCCAAGAAGATTGCAGAATGTATTGAACTTCCGCTACTTGATGCCATTAGCAGCAACCCGGCAAGTGCTTGCATCGTAAAAGAGGAATCCGGCCAAATAAGCATCGTGCCACACTCCGCAGTAGATCGATAGTATCGGGATGGTTCCCAGCGGCAATTTCGTCCGTCCTGCGCCAATCACAAATGGTGCGTCTTAACTCCCAATGCCTCGCCACATTTGCTCCATTTACTCAAATCGGTGGATCAATTGAGCCGCATATCCCTGCGAATCTGTTCGCGAATCTGTTTGGCACTGGCAACTGCGAGTTGTGCCAACTCCTTGGTGGCAGATTCCCCGGGGTAGCGAAAAGCCACGGCAAAACTGGTCAGGTCACTCACGCCGGAGCGGAATGCCTCCCAAAGTGGCTCGAGGGGAACAAGCAGATCCAGCAATACATCAAGATCATGTGTCTTGGGAAATGAGATTTCCGCTTCAACCAAACGCGCCTTGAAATATTTCTCGATGCTCTGCTGTGCAAAAAAACATGCGGCATCATAGTTGGGGCTTTTGCGTGCTCTATATTCACGACCCGCACTAATGAAGTCTGCCTCCGCTTTGTCTACCCATTCGCAAGTGCTAGCCTTCATATAGCGGCTTCCCTTTTTTGAGAATTTCCTGAATGAAACCATCTCCGA
>SLDG01000102.1 GCA_007125355.1 Balneolales bacterium
AAAAGCGCACTCAGATTTTCTTCAGGCGGTTCTACGCTGTACACATCAAGCGCAAGCTCGGCTATGGTTCCGTCTTCGAGAAGGGAAAGGAGGTCTTCTTCCTCGAAAATTCCACCGCGCGCACAGTTTACCAGGCGGACACCCTTTTTGAGCAAATGCGCGTTTTTCTTTGAAATGATGCCCTTGGTTTTTTCGGTAAGCGGGGTATGGACGGTAATTACATCCGATTCAGAAATCACCTTGTCGAGTTCACAAAGTTCAATGCCAAGCTGCGCGGCTCTTTCGTGGGTCATGTAGGGGTCGTATCCAATAATTCTCATGCCGAAAGCCAGCATTCTCTCAGCTACAGAGGAGCCGATTTTGCCAAGCCCGATAATGCCAAGGGTTTTTCCATGGACTTCCGTACCCATGTACTTTTTTCGGTCCCATCTGCCTGCTTTCAAAGAATCAACCGCGTTTGGGATATTCCTTACCAAAGATAAAATGAGTCCGCATGCGTGTTCCGCGGTAGAGATGGTATTGCCATCAGGGGTATTCATCACCAAAATGCCTTTTTCGGTGGCGGCGTTAATGTCGATGTTGTCAACGCCCACACCCGCCCGGCCTATTACACGGAGTTTTTCAGCGTATTTTAAAAGCTCACGATCCACTTTTGTAGCGCTTCTGACCACCATTCCATCATACTCAGGAATAATAGCGTACAGCTCTTCCTTGCTTAGTTTGGAAGAAAGTGTGGCTTCCACACCCCTCGATTTTAAAATTTCTTTACTTACGGGATCAATGTTGTCCAATAATAGTACTTTATATGTGCTGCTCATAGCTAATTGTTTATTTTTAGTTTACGTAATAAATGATAGTAAAAACTCATGGAATTCATCCATGCCCGAACGCTGCTCAGATGAAACAATATGGATGGGAACATCAATATTCATATCCAGAATTTCTTTGCGTAATGCTTTTTTTGAAGCGCTTTGTTTCGTTTTGCTCACTTTATCTGCTTTTGAAAGAACTATACTGAATGGGATTTCATGAGAGCCCAGCCAAAAGATGAAATCAAGATCATTTTGCTGTGGTTTGTGACGAATATCCACCAGTACAATGACGAGAGTGAGCTGTTTTCTTTGCATAAAATATTGCTCAAGCGCTTTGCCCCAACGCTGTTGCTCTTTTTTGGAGACTTTGGCATAACCATAACCGGGCAGGTCAACCAAATACCAAAGTTCGTCAATCAAAAAATAATTCATTTCCCTTGTTTTGCCCGGCACATTACTGGTTTTTGCCAATTTCTTTTTGTTGGTGAGGGCGTTTATAAGGGATGATTTTCCCACATTCGAACGGCCGGAAAAGCAAATTTCGGGCAGGTCGCTGTCAGGGCAATGGGAAATGTCGGGAGCGGATTTTACGAATGTTGCTTTCTTTACAGCCATCAGACTAATTCATTTGCCTCTTTTGCGTCGTAATCCATCACTTTTACGGGATAGTTGCCGGTAAAACATGCTGTGCAGTAATTTTGACTTCCCGGATTGGCCTCTTTAACGGCTTCTATCAACCCCTTTGGAGATAAATAATGGAGGGAATCTACGCCGAGCGCGTTTGCAATTTCATCTACGTTTCTGTTGTATCTGTTTGCGATGAGTTCTTCCGGACTCGGAAAATCCATCCCGTAAAAACAAGGTTCAATAATTGCAGGCGAACTTACCATGAAATGGATTTCTTTGGGATTGCATCTTCGAATCATTTCTACCAATTGCCGGCTTGTGGTTCCGCGAACAATGGAGTCATCCACAATAAAAACAACACGATCTTCCAACACCCCGCGCACGGCGTTGAATTTAGACCTCACCTTGGTCTGCCTTGATTCCTGCCCCGGCGAAATGAATGTCCGGCCCACATAATGATTTCTGATTAGCCCGATTTCGAACTTGCAATCGATGCCCATTTTGTTGTTTTCGGATGCATAGCCCAAAGCGGCCGTATTGCTTGAATCCGGTACAGAAATCACAATAGGCTTTTTCCCGCCTTTGGATTTCACGACATCAGAAATGGGATATTCTTTTGCAAGATATTTCCCGATTTTTCGACGCACTTTATCGACATTTTCACCAAAAATTTTGCTGTCGGGTCGCGCGAAATAAATGTACTCAAATACACAGGCGGCCGATTCTGACTTATCCTCGCTGTCTATGAAAAGTGAAATTGGCATTTCGGTTTCAATGGCGTGGTCATCTATAATTACGACCTCGCCGGGTTTGATATCCCTGATGTACTCAGCGCCAATAATGTCAAACGCGCAAGATTCGCTCGCTACGAGAAACGAATTTCCGAGCCGCCCCAGGCAAAGCGGTCGAAACCCGTTCGGGTCGCGCACGGCTATGAGTTTATCATCTGTCATAAGCACCAGGCAATACGCGCCTTTAATTTGCTTGAGTGCATCCAGAATTTGATCCAGCTGTTTTTCTTTTTTACTGTGGGATATCAGATGCAGAATCAGCTCTGTATCGGATGTGCTCTGGAACAAAACGCCATCGCTGATGAAACGCTCGCGCAATTCCTTCGCATTGGTCAGATTACCGTTATGGGCGATGGCAACGTTGCCTTTGGCGTAATGGACTCTGAACGGCTGGATATTAGCCGGATTGGTAGAAGAACCGGACGTAGAATAGCGATTATGGCCAATAGCAGCGGAGCCCGTAAGTTTTTTGGTAAACAGGCTTTTGTCATCAAAAACAGAAAGTACGAGCCCAAAATCTTTATGCATAGGCATGATTTTGTGGCCACGGTCTTCATCATGCCGGCAGGTTACAATCCCGGCAGACTCCTGTCCGCGATGTTGCAATGCGTGTAATCCGTAATACGTCATTACCGATGCTTCGGGATGATTATAAATCCCAAAAATACCACAGTAATGTTTTGGTTTATCTGACATATTAAATACCTGTTTTTGCCACTTTTTTTAAACATGCACAATATAAGGATATAACCATGCAATTCTTATTGTAAAATGCCGTCTTTGATTGGCAGAAATGCGGTTCCAGATTATAGGCTGACTTCTTTCAGATGAACACAGTAGTGCTTAACAACCGGTTGGCTAAGTGCCTGAATGTGGCGCGCTTCGGCTGCTTTAGAAAATTCTACGGCTGTATCCTGATCCTCCAAAATCCAGATGCTGTGGTTTTGGAAAGTGTACGGTTCTGATTCTGTTTTATGCACAGAAAGATAGTATGCAATCGCGTTCTGATCGAAAGGAAGCCTGTTTTTCTTAAGGAAAGTGGATGTTTTCTCCTGGAGCTTTTCATGCATCCCGGAATTTTTCTCAGGATTAAAAAATGTAGTTCGCAGAAAACGGCGGTTCAAAAAACGAAGACTTAAATCATTTAAAATCGGATCTTTATCCTGTGCCCAGTATTTGATACAAATTAACACATCATTGTCATCCAGCATCACAAAATGGCGCATCATTTCAGGGGATAATCCTTTTTTCGCTGAAAGGTTTTGAGTGAGGAAAAATTTCAACGAGGGCGAAGGGATAAACAGGTTGTAATCTTCTTTGATGAGGTCACGGGCACGCTTAAATACAGAGCGAATTAGTTTATCGGCGCTCAAAACCGTTTTGTGATGATAAACCTGCATGTACATTAAATGCCGCGCCATAATGTAATTTTCGATGGAATAAATTCCCTTACGCTCAATCACTACCTGATCCTGATGAATGCGCAGCGTTTTTATAATGCGGTCAAGCCCGATGGAGCCTTCAAGAACACCGGTGTAGAAACTGTCGCGTTTGAGATAATCCAGCCGGTCGATATCCAATTGAGATGATATCAGCTGATGCAGGAATTTCTTTTTATGCTGACCCGTAAAGATTTCGATGGCTGTTTCCAATTCACCATCAAATGTGCTGTTTAACTCGCGCATCAGAGCCAGAGTCATCATTTCGTGGTTGAAATCTTTGATCAGCGTATGCTCCAAAGTGTGCGAAAACGGGCCGTGGCCGATATCGTGCAAAAGTATGGCAATCAGCATCGACTGATGCTCATCATGCGAAATAGTGGTGTTCTTGTCTTTGAGGCTGCCAATCACTTTTTGCATCAATCCCATAGCACCAAGTGCATGCGAAAACCGCGAATGCTCAGCTCCGGGAAATACGGTGTACGCCAATCCCAGCTGCCGAATACGCCTGAGCCGCTGAATATAGGCATGGTCGAGCAAGCGTAAAACGGTACCTTTTGGCACACTTATAAAACCGTGAATGGGATCTGTGAAAATTTTATACAGCGATTGCTTCATGAGCAAGTCAGTTCAGGTTTTTATTCTTTTGGATGCTCTCTTGTTTCATCTCATTTCTGAATTTCTCAAGTTTTTGGGTGAGATTTTCATCAGAAACAGAAAGAATCTGTAGTGCGAGAAGCGCTGCGTTTGTGGCATTGCTGATGGCAACTGTAGCGACAGGAATTCCCTTTGGCATTTGAACGATGGACATCATGCTGTCTAAACCTTTCAAGTGGTGGGTTTCTACAGGCACGCCGATAACAGGCAGAGTTGTGTGCGAAGCCAGCATTCCGGGTAAATGCGCCGCGCCTCCCGCTCCGGCAATAATGACTTTTATCCCTCTGCCGCGCGCATCTTTGCCGTATTGGGCCATTAAATCAGGCGTTCTGTGCGCAGATACTACTTTGGTTTCACAGGCTACATCAAACTTTTCACAGATTTCTTTGGCGGCTTTCATAACCGGCCAATCGGAGTCGCTCCCCATTACAATTCCAACTTTTGCCTCGCTCATAATGTGTCTGTCAATGTTTTTTAAAGGATTATTTGTTGCTCAAGATAAGCCGCTTTTTCAAGAAGTTCTTCCTGATTTTGTCCTGTTAGTGTGATGTGTCCCATTTTGCGGCCCTTTCGGCTGTCTGATTTTCCATATACATGCACGTGAGCATGCTCATAATCCCGAATATCGCCATTTAGTTGCAGAACGGCCTTTCCGGTAACTTTCCCGAGCAGATTAATCATTACCGCTGCCGGTGCAAGCATGGGAGCCGGCGCGGGAGGGAGTCCTGTTACGGTTCTTACGTGATTTTCGAATTGAGAAACTTTGCATCCCTCAATGGTATAATGTCCGGAATTATGCGGCCTCGGTGCCGATTCGTTCAAAAGAATTTGGTTATCCTCCGTGAGAAAAAACTCGAAAGCAAAAAGCCCGATTCCGTTTATGGCTTCCGTTGCCGCTCTCGCCAGTTCGCAGGCTTGTTCGCGCAGTGCTTTGGGGATGCGCGCCGGAGCAATCACCGTTTTACAGATGTGGTTTTCCTGTATGGTTTCGACGCAGGGATATGTGACCATCCCAAATTTATTCCGCGCAGTGATAACGGCAAGTTCTTTGACAAAATCCACCCGCTCCTCGGCGATGATTTCCTTGCCGGCAGTGCCTCCCAGCTTTGAAAATGCTTTGGCGGCTTCCTCCGCAGAACTGACCGAGGCATTTCCGTATCCGTCATATCCTCCTTTTGAGGACTTCAAAATGTACGGCCACCCAAACTTCGCACCTGCTTTCGATAAATCGTCCGGTTCCTGAATGACCATATAACGAGCCACAGGGATTCCGGCATTTCTGAACGTATCTTTCTCAATGCGCTTGTTTTCGATTTTTTTGAAGCTTGCAGGAGTGGGATAAATCGGGGTTCCGGTTTGTTCCTGGATTTGCTGTAATACTTCACCATCCAGAAATTCATTTTCAAGTGTAACCACATCAGCCCAATCGGCGAGTTTTTTCAACGTATCGAAATCTGAAACGCCACCCCGGAAGATATGAGGTGTAACTTGTTCCATGGGGTCATTTCCGGATGCAGAAGTTATAGCCCCCACCTGAATGCCATATCTGTACGCTTGATAGGCGCTCATGCGCGCTAATTGTCCGCCGCCAATAATTCCGAGTTTGTAATCAGAAGCCAGTTTCATAAGAAAAGTTTATTTTAAGAAAGCCGTGCAGAAACGTTATTTTTGGTACTTGCAGATACACAATAATTTGATTTCGTTTTACTTCAGACTGATATCATTTATTGTCGCTTTTTCCGCGTTACAGAGCGATCGTTTCAAAGCACTCTTATAAAAGATACAAAATAAACCAGTGAAGAATTTCTTATATGGACATTGAAAAAAAACTTGAACAGCTGAATTCCAGGTATCATGAATTGACTACCGCTTTGGGCGATCCTTCTGTGTATTCAGATCAGCAAAAGTTTGCATCTTACAGTAAAGAACACAGTGATTTAAAGGAAATCATCACCCTATACAACGAGTTTAAAGAAGCGCGGCAGGGCCTGGAAGAAGCTGAAGAAATTCTTGAGATGGGCGGAGATACTGACCTGGCTGAAATGGCGCAGGAGGAAAAAAAGCTGTTATCCGAAAAATGTGAGAAGCTGGAAAAGCAGATCAAAATGAAACTCATCCCCAAAGACCCTGAAGACAGCCGTAATGCCATAGTGGAAATCAGAGCCGGAACCGGAGGAGATGAAGCCGCGATTTTTGCGGGTGATTTGTACAACATGTACAGCAAATTTGCATCCTCGCAAGGCTGGAAACTGGAGATGCTGGATTTTTCGGAGAGTGGAAAAGGTGGATTTAAGGAAATTATTTTTATGCTCTCGGGCACCGACGTTTTCGCTAAAATGAAATGGGAAAGCGGGGTGCATCGCGTTCAGCGTGTGCCTGAAAC
Source organism: Balneolales bacterium (assembly GCA_007125355.1). Taxonomy (GTDB): domain Bacteria; phylum Bacteroidota; class Rhodothermia; order Balneolales; family Cyclonatronaceae; genus SLDG01. Next base: position 6,710 of record SLDG01000102.1, read on the forward strand.
GGAGTCTCAGGGTAGAGTACATACCTCAGCCGCTACAGTTGCGGTTCTGCCGGAAGCCGAAGAAGTGGATATCCAAATAAATCCTGCCGATTTGGAATTTGAGGCATTTCGCTCGCAGGGTGCCGGTGGGCAGCACGTAAATACAACAGATTCAGCTGTACGGATTCGCCACATTCCTTCCGGGATTGTGGTTGGGTGCCAGGAAGAGCGTTCGCAGCACAAAAACCGCGATAAGGCAATGACGATGCTTCGAACCAAACTTTATGAAGTGGAGCTCGAAGAAAAAAGAAAAGCACGAGCAGAAAATCGTAAAAGCCAGGTTTCTACAGGCGACAGGAGTGCAAAAATCAGAACATATAATTTTCCGCAGGGCAGAATGACCGACCACAGAATCGGCATGACGATCTATAATTTGGACGATTTTATGAAAGGGGATATCGACAGTGTAATTGAGGCCTTGCAAGTACAGGATAACCTCGACAAGCTAAATGAGCTTGCGGAGCAACAGTAAGCCCTGTATTTTATATGTGGGTTCCCGGTGATTTGGTCTGACTGAACTACTTCCAAAAAAAATATTTGTTTGAATTCATATTTTTTGAATTTTCTGGAAGCCCTTTTTTAATCAGTAAACAAGCCTTTTGGAAATTATTGAAAATATTACTGTTAAATTCTAATACAGATATTTTAAATGTAATTGGAAAGTGTTATATTTAGACCGTCATCAATAAAAGATGGCACCCAAACATTAAATGTGTTACCTGAAAAATAATTTTAAAAATTTAAAATCCGGAGAAACTTATGAGTTATCGGAATGAACTTAAGAATGAAAAATTAATCAAATGGGTCGAAGAAGTGGCCCGCCTTACCAAGCCTGATAATATTTATTGGTGTGATGGTAGTGAAGAAGAAAATGAAAGAATGATTCAGACCTTACTGGACGGTGGAACTTTCAAGAAATTAGACCAGGAAAAGCATCCGGGTTCTTACGCTTGTTTTTCAGATCCTAGTGACGTAGCGAGAGTAGAAGACAAAACATTTATTTGTAGCCGCAGAAAAGAAGATGCAGGTCCGACAAACAATTGGATGGATCCAACCGAAATGAAGGGTATCCTCAACGGATTGTATGATGGCTGTATGAAAGGTAGAACCTTGTATGTGATTCCATTTAGCATGGGTCCGATTGGTTCTGATATAGCTGAAATTGGTGTTGAACTTACCGATTCTGCTTATGTTGTTGTTAACATGAGAATTATGACCCGTATGGGTAAAGATGTTATTGATGTACTCGGCGAAGACGGAGATTTTGTTAAGTGTCTGCACTCTATCGGTTCACCACTCGAGCCGGGACAAAAAGATGTACCATGGCCGTGTAACCCAACAACAAAATATATCTCTCACTTCCCGGAAGAAAATTCAATCATGTCTTACGGTAGTGGATACGGTGGAAACGCCCTTCTTGGTAAGAAGTGTTTCGCTTTGAGAATTGCCTCTACGATGGCCCGCGATAACGGTTGGCTTGCTGAGCATATGCTTATTCTTGGTGTTGAATCCCCTGAAGGAGAAAAAACCTATGTTGCAGCTGCATTCCCAAGTGCATGTGGTAAAACAAACTTTGCAATGCTTATTCCTCCAAAAGAAATGGAAGGCTGGAAAGTTACCACTATTGGTGATGACATTGCATGGATTAAGCCCGGTGAAGACGGACGCTTATATGCAATTAACCCCGAAGCTGGATTCTTTGGTGTAGCACCAGGTACCAACTACGATACCAACCCTAACGCCATGGAGTCAATTAAGTCTAATACAATTTACACCAACTGTGGTATTACAGATGATGGTGATGTATGGTGGGAAGGTAAAACAGACGAAGCTCCTGAGAATATGACAAGCTGGACAGGTGAGCGTTACGACCCGGCAAGCGGAAAGCCTGCTGCTCACCCGAATGCAAGATTTACAGCACCTGCAGCACAGTGTCCTTCTATCGACCCTGCCTGGGAAGATCCTGCCGGAGTGCCAATCAGCGCGTTTATCTTCGGTGGACGTCGTGCAACTGCAGTACCGCTTGTTTACCAGGCATTTAACTGGAACTTTGGCGTGTACCTTGCTGCCACAATGGGATCAGAAATGACCGCCGCAGCATTTGGTAAAATGGGACAAGTTCGTCGCGATCCTTTCGCACAGCTTCCATTTGCAGGCTACCACATGGGTGATTACATCAACCACTGGTTGCAGCTCGGCCGCGAAATTCAGAATGCTCCAAGAATTTTTGGTGTAAACTGGTTCAGAAAAGACGAAAACGGCAAATTTGCTTGGCCGGGATTCGGCGAAAACATGCGTGTGCTTCGCTGGGTTGTTGAGCGTGTGAAAGGTGAAACCTCAGCCGTTGAAAGTCCGCTTGGCTGGATGCCACGTTACGAAGATATTGACTGGAGAGGCCTCGACTTTACTGAGGAAGAATTCAACAAAGTTATGGATATCGATACCGAAGTCTGGAAGCAAGAACTTCTGGGGCACGAGGAACTTTTCAGTAAGCTTTACAACAAGCTCCCGAAAGAAATCTTCTTCATGCGCGAGTTACTGGTATCCGGACTCTGGAGATCTCCGGAACACTGGAGCCTTGCACCTGAAAGGCCTCCTGTAAATCCAAATATTGATTAAATACACATCAGCAAAAAACTGATGATACTCCTTAAAACGGGATGCTTTTATTAAGTATCCCGTTTTTTGTTTGTGGGATGTTTTTGGGGTAGCCGTGAACTAATGCGCAGGGTAAATCAGTTCCTTTTTCAGGATATCAATCATTTGTCTCAAACCTGTAACGTTTTATTTTAAGATGCAGGCTTGGATTGCTATTTATTGGGAAAAATCATTTTTATTCAAAATAAGAGAAGCTTAATGACTTTCGGTAATTTGAACCACTGAGTTGCACAGTGTTACACAGAGTTTTTTTTCATTGTGCGGAGAAAAGTAATTCTAACTAAATTAAAACTCTGTGTATTCCTCTGTGTCCTCTGCAGTTAAAAAAAATAGCAGAAGTGCTAAGAACTTTTCCATAAAATCAAACTCAGGTTAAAAATTTAATCGAGCATTCTGGCAATAAAAATTATGGATCAACCACTTTACAAAGAAACCCAAAAACTTGGCTACAACGGAATCTGGTTCGCAGTGCTGACCCTGTTCCTGCTGGCACTGTATGCATTTATGCAGCTTGCTGCTATGGGATTTAATCAGCTGCTTCTGATTGCAATGTTCCCAAGTATTTTGCTTTTATTTTATCTACTCACTTTGCTGAAAAGATTCCGCCTGGAAATAGAAGTCTCGCCAAAAGCGCTTGAGTTTCAGTTTTATCCCTCTCAAAAAGAAGTGCAGGTTATTGAATGGAAATTTGTGAAAGATGTTGAAAAACGCAGCTACAGCGCATTCAGGCATTTTGGCGGATGGGGTGTGCGTTATGGCGAGATGAGAGCATTCACCCTTGGCGGAAACGAAGGTATTGAATTAACATTTTCTAACGGGCGCAAATTATTGTTGGGAAGCAAAAATCCGGATGATCTTTATCGTGCAGTCAGAAATGCTAAAAATAATCGGTCGTTTTAAGTGGTTTTGTGAATGTTTATTTACTAATAATGAAATCGCTTGAATACGTATAAGAACGTTTTTGCAATGCCTTCTATAAAATGAAACACCAAGACAAAAGGTCACGAAGTTCCACAAAGTAATTGTCATGTCAATGCTGATATCACGCAGTCCTGTCAGGTTTTAAGATTAAATTTTAAAACTACAACTACATCGTAAGAACCTGACAGGTGTTTCAGGATAATGCCTGATATTTCATTATTGATTGTTTTTTGTAACTGAAACCAATCAATTATCCTTATTATTTGTGAAATCTTTTATAAACTGAACTTATTAACCGAAGCTCGGAATTACTGTAATAAATGAAGCGATTTGTTCTCAAAAAACCTGAAATCAATCCGGAAGATTACCAAATTGATTACGCCGGATTGCTAAATGAAGCTCAGCTTGATGCTGTGATGCACAATCAGGGGCCGGCTTTGGTGATTG
>SLDG01000331.1 GCA_007125355.1 Balneolales bacterium
GCCGAACTTATTGAACTGAGGGGAAATAACAAGATTAATTCATCTGCAATGCAGTCTGTTTTTGCTGAAATGCTTGAAACAGGTGAGAATGCGGGCGACATTGCGAAGAAAAGAAATTTAATTCAGGTTTCAGATACAGGTTTCCTCGAACCAATCGTTGATAAGGTTATTGAAGGCCATCCGGAAGAAACCCAACGTTACAGAGATGGTAAAAAAGGGCTAATGGGCTTTTTTGTCGGTCAGGTTATGCGTCAGACCGGCGGTAAAGCCAATCCGAAAATGGTTACAGATATGGTACGGGAAAAACTTGAAAACTGAATCTGCTACATACAATAAAACGATGAAAATTAAATATATAAGCATTTCAATCATCTGTATTTTCGTTTTGGGATTTCAATCCCTTAACGCGCAACATACATCTTCTACAACTGTGAGTGGAACCATTACAGTTGATGAAGCAATAGACTCGAGTGGCGATTATTCAGGAATTATTGTAACCATTCTTGGCTACAGCGAATTTACCGGAATAGATACGTTGATGACGGCCATTACAGATGTAAGTGGCAATTTTTCAGGTACAGCTCGTTTTGATGTAAAAAGCGAATTTACGGGTGTGGTAAGCCGTCATGGTATAAATCTTGCATCTTTTGGGATTATTTTGGCCGAGAATGATCCGGTTACAATTGTTGGGCAACTCCCGGATATAAATTTAAACCTTGAAATTGAATCTGCCGAGCAAGAGGCTATGTCTACTTATGAAAGGGTTGAACGTTCATACAACCGTGTGGTAGATTTTATTAATTCAGGTCGTATAGAAGTCACACAGGATACTATACCAACGTTAATAAACACCTGGAGTGATTTATTTTGGTCAGTACAGACATTGCACCCGCAGACTTTAGCAGGTGACCTGGGGAGTCTTCGCTCAATTGAAATTCTTGGCGGATATGACGATGAAAAGCTTGTGAAACGAATGTACGAGGCACTTACTGACGGCAGTGTGTATAAAGCAGCCAAAGTCCGCCTCGGCGCAGATGCCCTGTTTCGATTATATGGAGTTGAACCGGCAATGGCATTGGTAGATTCTATGTTAACCACCAATTTGATGCCCGAAGATTTAATCACCCTGCAGATGGATGCCATCGAAATACGAATAGAGCATGGCAAAGAACAAGAGGCAAAAGAATTGTTATTGGAATTCAGGCAACAGCACGTTGGTAATCCTATGCTTGCCGATTGGGTTGAAAGCATGGTTTACGACATAGAAAATCTGTTCCCCGGCATGCCTGTGCCTGATTTTTCACTACAGCTTTTAAAGGGTGGCAGAATTCAGAATACAGACTTGACCGGTAAACTCTTTTTAATTGAGTTTGCGAACTTTGCCAGTCCGGACTTTCAAACAGAAACTACGCTTTTGTCTTTCTTTTACGAGCAATATAAAGACAGGGGTTTCGAAATAATTACTATCCCCATCCACGACAGCCGCGTTACTGTTAGTGCGTTTGCAGAGGATAGGGGGATAATATGGCCGGTTGTTGCCGCCGGACAGTACAATTCTGCAGATTTGGCAACAACATTTAATTTATCGGTACTTCCCACCAGGTTCCTGGTTGATTCAGAAGGCCGTATAATCAGAAAATATTCGGGGACGAATATTGGAATAATTCAAAACGACATCTCAATATTATTAAACGAGGAATCCTAATGAGAAATTTTTTAATTGCCGGAAACTGGAAAATGAATAGAAACGCGGCAGAAACCGCGACATTTTTTAATGAACTATCAGCTGATTTGAAAAAAGTGCCAAATGGGGTAGATGTGCTTATTTGTCCGGTCTACACATCGTTACAAGCTGCTGTGGAAACATCTTCAAAAATAAACGGGTTTAAAATTGGAGCGCAGAACATGCACTTTGAAGATTCAGGAGCATTTACCGGCGAAATTACCGCGGATATGATTCGTGAAACCGGAGCAGATTATGTGATTATTGGCCATTCAGAACGCCGCCAATATTTTGCTGAGACAGATGAAACGGTTAACAAAAAAACGATCAAAGCTATTGATAAAGGCCTGATACCGGTAATTTGTGTTGGCGAACATCTGAGCGAAAGAAAAGAAAACAAACATTTTGATGTAGTGAAGCATCAGGTTGTTGAAGCTTACAAAAATGTTGCCACCGGCGATGTATCAAAAACCGTAATCGCGTATGAGCCTGTTTGGGCTATTGGAACCGGAGAAACCGCAACAAGCGAGCAGGCTCAGGAAATGCACCGCTTCATTAGATCTGAAATGGAAAAACTATACGATGCAAATACTGCGAATGCGGTGCAAATTCTGTACGGTGGAAGTATGAAGCCAGAAAATGCCGGCGAACTTCTCGAGTGTGAGGATGTTGATGGTGGTCTTATTGGCGGTGCGAGTCTTAAGCCGGACAGCTTTCTGAAGATGATAAAAACCGCATCGGAATTGAAAAAATAGCCAATGGAACATCAACGCATATTGTTGATTGGAGGCGGGGGCAGAGAACACGCCCTCGCTGTCAGTATCACAAAATCGCCACTTTGTGATAAGCTGTTCATTTCGCCTGGAAATCCCGGAACAGCCGCTTGTGGAGAAAACATCCCACTAAATCTTCGTGATTTTGATGAAATTCTTGATTTCATCAGACAAAAAGACATCACCTTATGTGTAATCGGTCCCGAAAAGCCACTTGTTGATGGATTGACTGATTTTTTAGAATCTCACGGAATATCCGTTTTTGGCCCGACAGCCGCAGCCGCTAAATTGGAAGGAAGCAAGTCTTTCGCCAAAGAAATCATGCAAAAATACGATATCCCAACTGCGGGATATCAGAGTTTTGAAAAGCAGGATTGGCATCTGGTGCAGAAGTATATAGAAAAAAAACAAAAATGGCCTATAGTACTTAAAGCTGACGGGCTTGCTGCCGGTAAGGGCGTATTTATTTGTGAAAATAAAAGTGACGCGTTAGAAGCCCTTGATAGTTTGCAAAATGATCCATCGTTAAGCGCGGCTTCAGCCAAAATCGTTATTGAGGAATTTATGGAGGGAGAAGAAGTTTCTGTGTTTGCTGTTTCTGATGGGAAAATCTCCAAAATTTTGTTTCAGGCTCAGGATCATAAACGTATCGGAGAGGGAGACACCGGCCCTAATACCGGGGGGATGGGTGCGTACGGCCCGGCTCCGCTTTTGGATGAATCAGGCCTTGCTCATATTGACGAAGCAGTCATAAAACCAACCATCCGCGCAATGGCAAAGGAGGGCATCCCCTACAAAGGAATACTTTATGCCGGACTCATGATGACCACTGAAGGTCCAAAGGTGGTGGAGTACAATTGCAGGTTCGGCGACCCTGAGTGTCAGGTTATACTTCCGGCGCTTAAAACAGACATCGTTGAAATTATGCTCGCTGCAGCTAACGGAAATCTTGATGAGATTTCTATAAGCATAGCCAAAGAGTACTACACTTGTGTGGTTCTTGCCTCAGAAGGATATCCCGGAGCAATAGAAAAAGGCCGTGTAATTACCGGCATTCCTGATACTACTGACGATTCGTTTGTATTTCATGCCGGAACTTCGCAATCAGAGAACGGAAATATTGTCACAAACGGTGGCAGGGTATTAAATGTGGTTGCAAAGGGTGATACGCTCAAAAAATCAATTGAACAAGCGTATTCTGTTCTAAAATCTATTCAGTTTGATGGGATGTACTACCGTAGAGATATTGGAAAAAAGGGATTAGACAGGCTTTCAGAGTGATACTTTTACTCGCCATATCACTCATTTTTAACTCGGATTATGCAGCAGCTGATTCGATAAATAAATCCATCGAGTTTACTGAATTTATAAGCGGCCTTAACAGGGTTTCTGACATTTATGCGACTCCTCTCGGGAATCTTTACGTTGTGGAGACAGGGCGTAACAGGCTTCTCAAATATGATAAATCAGGCCGGAGAATTGAAACACTTGGTTCAAGGGGAATTGGAGATTACGGCTTCGACCGTCCGCGCTCTGTTGATGCCACTAATGGAATGCGCATTTATGTGGCCGATACCAACAATAACCGGGTACAGCTATTTGACCGAAGGCATCAGTTTATTGGCAGTTTAAGGGCACCGGAAAGGCAGGGGATTAGTGCGGTTCACTTTTCTCCATTATTCGTAACAGTTAATAAATTTGGTGAAACGTTTGTATATGACAGCGACTCAGAAAATATAATAAGATATAACGAACAGGGGCGTTTTGTTCAGGCCATCGACCTGAAGCTATTTGATATTGATACCCGACCCAGCAGCGTAACCAATTTTGAAGACACCCTTTTCATTGCTGAAAGTGGCCGGAATGTAATACATATGATTAGCAGCGGAGGCGGCTATTTGGGTTTTATTCCTGTTATATTGCCTGTCAAGGGTATATTCAGATCAGAGAGGCACATTTGGGCGGTAACCTCAGAGTACATCTACAAGTTAGATTTTAGAGGTAGTATAAGTGATGCGTTTGCACATTCTGTTAGTGAGAACATTACCGGAATTACGGCGATTGGCGGGCGGCTTTTTGTAGCGACTAACACGAGAGTTTTATCAACTCAAAAGCCCTGAAGAACTGCATTCAAATAGAAACAAAGGGGTAGTTTTTCGACTTGTTTGCATTCATTAATAATAGTTGTTTAATCAGAAAAAAACAAGCAGAATAAGTTTCATGTTTACTTGCACTTAAACAGGAAAAGCAGTACAATTAGAGTAGTAATTAACACTATAATACTAACCTAAACAGGAGGTGCCTATGGAGCATAGCACTTTTCTGGATGCTGCAGAAAACGGCGAATTCGACGTCGTTAGATCTATGGTTGAAGATGGAACAGCTGCAGACTCCAAAGATGAGCATGGCCGCACAGCTCTTTACAAAGCCGCAAAACACGGACACGCAGATATAGTTAATTTTTTGATTTCCAGCGGTGCTGATGTATCTGCCCGAGACAACAGAGGGACAACAGCGTTATACTGGGCAGCTGTTAACGGCCATAAAGAAATAATAAAGACATTGATTGAAAATGGAGCATCAGCAGATGTAACCGATGACCGCGGATGGTCAATCATGGATCACATTAAATCAAGTGGTAATCAGCAATTAATTGAATATTTAGAAAGTAAAAGTGCCAGTATGGCATAGAAAGACAGCGTTAAAACTCTGTTTGATCAGATAGCACTAATTGAAGTTTTTAAAAAACTTACCCGTTTGCAGAAGCAAAGTTTTCTGATCTGAGAAGTAGAAACGCGAAAAAAAACAGAAAGATACATTCTAATTGAAAGCCGGAGTAAATTTTTATTCCGGCTTTTTTTCGATTATAGATGAGAATTAACAGTAAAAAATATTTTGATACATATAAAAATGGCATAGGGCATGAGCTGCCTGATTTGATAGAAGCTTTTGACTTTACTGACAGCAGAGGTGACTTCAACTACTTGACAAAAGTGTCTGCTGTTTATTCATCAAATATTGAAGGAAATAGCGTTGACTTAAATTCCTTTATGAATTATGAGATGAACAGACAGAAATTCAAACCGGGTAAAGAAATAGATGAAATTGAAAATTTGATAAAAGCATACGAATTTGCTCAGTCGAACGACCTTAACGAGGAAAATCTTCTTAATTGTCATCAATTACTGTCACAAACTTTGCTAATTAAAAGTAAAAGAGGGATTTACCGTGAAGAACCTGTAGGTGTTTTCGGGAGTACAGGATTAAGATATATGGCAGTCGAGCCTGAGTTTGTGAAACAGGAAATGAAAGTTTTTTTCTCTGATTTAGAAGTGCTTTCCTCAACGATGCTCTCTGAGATGGAGGTTTTTTATTTCGCATCACTTATTCACTTGAGGTTTGCTCATATTCACCCGTTTATGGATGGAAATGGCAGAGCAGCAAGATTATTAGAAAAGTGGTTCTTGGCAAAGAAATTAGGACATCACTTCTGGAAAATTCCGTCAGAAGAGCTTTATAAGAATAATCTCTCCAAATACTACAGCGCTATTAACTTAGGTGTTAATTTTTATGCGTTAAATTATGATAATTCCTTACCATTACTTGAGATGCTTCCAAACTCACTCCGAATATAGAAATTGAATTAGATATCGTTACCAATATTCAGCTCCTCCAAAAAAACTTGATCCGTCGGCGATATTGATGAACCGAAGATAGTGCGTTAGAATTCCATTCTTGTCTACAACATACTTGCTGAAATTCCAATCGGGGGTATAGTCATTCCAGCCATTTCAGTTACAGTTGCTGCCATATTGAATCTTTTAACCTGAGTTCGACTTAAATCACCACGGATTCGCTAAAATACAACTGTTTCCCCACCAAAATATGTTTATAAACTAAGCCAACGTACAGATAATTTAAGCCATCAATATATCGTTGTGTATCGGTATTTGTCTTAGTAATTTTAGCTATCACGTAAGCAGTATAAGTTTTGAATAAATATCCCCATGAGTAAAAAGGTAAAGGTCGCGCTGCTTCAGTTAGAAGCAACTGAAAACAAGACATCCAATACAGATAAAACGTTTCAGTGTATTAGAGAGGCTGCCGAAAATGGTGCGCAAATTGTATGTACACAAGAGTTGTTTCAAACGCTGTATTTTTGTCAAAATCATAACGAAGATCATTTCGATCTCGCTGAGGAATCAGACGGTGATTTAATCAAAAAGCTTGGCGAGCTGGCAAAAGAACTCGGGGTTGTAATTGTTTCCTCGTTTTTTGAAAAGAAAATGGCAGGTGTTTACTTCAATACTGCTTCTGTGCATGATGCAGATGGCAGCTTCCTTGGAATTTATCGCAAAATGCACATCCCCGAAGATCCCGGTTTTCATGAAAAATATTATTTTACTCCGGGTGATGAAGGATACAAAGTTTTCAAAACCAAATACGGCAAAGTAGGCGTGCTAATCTGCTGGGATCAGTGGTTTCCCGAGAGCGCCAGATTGACTGCGCTTAAAGGTGCCGATATCCTCTTTTATCCCACTGCAATCGGAGTTTTGCCAAATGAAGATGACACTGTAAAAAGAGAATTCATGGATGCCTGGGAAACGATGCACAAGAGTCATGCTATTGCAAACGGTTGTTTTGTGGCCGCGATAAACAGAGTCGGACAAGAAGGTGGGATTCGCTTTTGGGGAGATTCTTTCGTCAGCGCCCCTTTTGGTCAGGTTATAGCTCAAGCCGGTGATGAAGAGACCATATTGTATGCAGAGTGTGATTTCAATTTGATTGAAAAACAACGCCGGACATGGCCTTTTTTAAGAGACCGCCGGCCTGAAACCTATAAAGCCCTGACCGGCGAAAAATAATCCGGTTAATTAATGAAGCGACTGTAAACATTTGAAGAGTTGAGTAATGACTGAAAAAAAGAACCCTGCATCTTTGGGTTACATCATGCCGGCTGAATGGGAAGAGCATGCAGGTACACTACTAAGCTGGCCTGCTAACAGTGAAACATGGCCGGGAGAACGACTCGAAAAAGTCGAGAAGGTATATGTAGAAATTGTAAGAGCTTTGACATCGTGCGAGCCTGTTCATTTGATTGTGTCTGGAAAAGAAATTGAGGCCAAAGCAAAAAACATCCTCAAAAAAGAATTGCCAGAATCGGCTCCGGTAATTTTTCATAATATCCCCGGCAACGATGTATGGGCAAGAGATTTTGGACCGATTTTTATTAAAAGGGATGTAGATGGAAAACGTGAATTTGCAATTACCGACTGGGAATACAATGCCTGGGGCGGGAAATATCCCCCTTTTAATGACGATAATAATGTTCCGGATTGGATGGCTAAGGAGTTTGGGCTTAAATCTTTCAAAACGGGCATGGTTCTCGAAGGAGGCTCCATTGAAACCAACGGAAATGGTGTGATTCTCACTACCAAGTCGGTGCTATTAAATCCAAACAGAAATCCCCAATTAACTCAGGTTGAAATAGAACAAAAGCTGAGAGACTATATTGGGCACGGAAAAATTATTTGGTTAAACAATGGCCTGGCGGGAGATGATACCGATGGGCATATAGACGATTTAAGTCGATTTTTGAATGAGAATACGATTTTAACAATGGTTGAAGAAAATCCATCTGATCCGAATTATCAAGCACTTTCAGAAAACTATGAATTATTAAAAAGTGCATCTGATGCAAATGGAAAGCCATTTAATATTGTGACTCTGCCCATGCCAAAAACAAAAATTGAAGGCACTACTGTAGATGGTTCTGAATACGTACCTGCAAGCTATGCTAACTTCTATTTTGCGAATAATGCTGTTCTGCTACCGGTATATGATCCCCGGCATGATCATAAAGCTATTCAGCTGTTCAAAAAATACTGTCCGGAACGCAAAGTAATTCCTATTCCATGTGCCGATTTAGTCTGGGGGCAGGGTAGTATACATTGCATTACGCAGCAGTTATATGGGTTGTGAGTGTTTGATATTCTAAGCAGGATAATTACGCATAATTTTCTTATATTTCTTGGCTAAGTATTTTTTAAATAATTTGCCGATATGCAATACAAACGCAGGACAGCTCGTGAAGTAGTAATGAAGGCTTTATACGCCCTTGAGCTCAGTAACGATTCCCTTGAACATATTATTGACACCATTCTAAAACCGGCTTTAAAAAAAGAACCAGAGCTACTTCAATTTGCAGAAAAGTTGTTCTTGTTTACAGTAAGAGATATCAGGCAAATGGACAAAATTATAAGTGAATTTGCCGATAACTGGGATATAAAAAGAATAGCTGTATTAGATAAGTCAATATTGCGAATGGCATTGGTTGAAATCGTTAATTTTGGAGACATCCCCACAAAAGTAACCATTAACGAAGCCATTGAAATTGCAAAAACATATTCTACACCAAAATCCGGTAAATTTATAAATGGTATACTCGATGCTGCTTCAGCAAAACTCGAGAAGGAAGGCCTTATTACTAAAACCATGGCCGGAATAACTGATATACCTTTCAAAAAAACGAACTAAAAACTAAAAATCTTTCACTAACATTGAAGAAATATATTGCCATAGGTGATATACACGGCTGCGGTAAAACGCTTCAAAAGCTACTAAACAGGCTTCAAAAGTATGATGACCGGATATTTGTCTTTATCGGTGATTATATCGATCGTGGGCCTAATAGTAAATTAGTTTTCGATTCGATTATGAAATTTGCTGAGCAAAATGATTGTGTTTTTCTGAAGGGTAATCATGAGCTGATGATGGAGGAGGCCTTCGATAGAAAATTTGCCGGATATTGGACTCGCAATGGAGGCCTGCAGACTATGATATCTATGGGCATTAAAAATGTGCAAAGTGATATGCCAGAGCCTTATGGTTCATTTGTTAAAGATACGTTGCTTTATTACGATGCCGAAGACTACTTTTTTGTTCATGCGGGCTTACCGCCAATGGCTACAATTAATCAGGTTCTCGAAAATAAAGATCTCGAATCAATGCTTTGGGAACGCTCGCATATTGATGCACCAAAAGTAAATTGGGAAAAACCCGTAGTTTTCGGCCATACACCTTTAAGCAAACCAATGTTAGACGGCTATAAAATCGGTATAGATACAGGCTGTGTTTTTCATAACAATCCCGATTTGGGTAAGTTAACCGCCCTTCTGCTACCGGAAAAAGAAATTATTCAGGAAAAATACAGCGAATTTTAAGAAGATATGAGTTTAAAATGTGGTATTGTCGGTTTGCCAAATGTAGGCAAATCCAGTTTATTCAATGCTCTTTCAGATGCAGGAGCAGAATCAGCAAATTTTCCATTCTGTACAATTGATCCAAATATAGGAATTGTACCGATACCTGATAAGCGCCTTAATGTATTAACAGAGCTTGTAAAACCTAAAAAAACAACTCCCACATCTATCGAATTTGTAGATATTGCCGGACTTGTAAAAGGTGCATCAGAGGGTAAAGGCAAAGGTAATGCATTTTTATCGCATATTCGTGAGGTAGATATCATTATTCATGTGGTTCGTTGTTTTGAAAATGACGATGTTATACACGTTGAGGGCAGCGTAGATCCTCTCAGAGACATTGAAATAATAGACAGTGAATTACTTTTTAAGGATCTTGAAAGTGTAGAAAAGAGAATCGATAAATTAAAAAAACAGGTCAAATCAGGCGATAAAACAACCCAAAAGCATTTAGATACTGTAAACAGGCTGAAAGATCATATAGAAAATGGGCAACCTGTGTTTTCTTTCACACATTCAGAGGGGGAAAATGAAGCGTATAAAGATTTGTTTTTGCTAACTGAGAAGCCTGTTCTCTTTGTTTGTAATGTTTCTGAAGATGACATTGCTGATGAGGGAGCCGGAAATCCTTACGTTCAAAAGGTCAGGGAACTGGCTCAGGAAAGAAATTCAAAAACTGTTGTTGTTTCAGCAAGTATTGAGGCAGAAATTGCCGAGCTCGAGGAAGAGGAGAAACAGGCATTTTTGCAAGACTTGAATATTGAAAGTGCCGGATTGGATAAGTTAATAAGGGCAGCATACTCAGAATTAGGTTTGATTACATACTTTACAGCAGGGGAGAAAGAAGTGAGAGCATGGACGATCTCCAATGGTTTCAAGGCACCACAAGCTGCCGGTGTTATTCACTCAGATTTTGAGCGTGGATTCATCAGGGCGGAAACTATATCTTACAATGATTACGTGCATTTTGGCTCAGAATCAGCTGCAAAAGAAGCAGGAAAAATGAGAAGTGA